>JAJYZL010000006.1:1551-14090 GCA_021799965.1 bacterium
AAGGATGCCGTTAAGCTCTTAAATCATCAAAATCTTCGTGTTATTTTGAAAAAAGCGAATGATTTCTTAAGAAGAAAAGCGGCTATGCGTCAGCAATATCGTTATCGTTCCGGAGAGGTGTCAACAACTAGTAAAAATATAAATCAAAAACCCCGCATATAGCGGGGTTTTATAATTCTATTTTACTTTTGCAACTACTTTAGCGAATATTTCGGGATTATTTCTGGCTAGGTCGGCAAGTATTTTTCTGTCTAATTTTACGTTCGCTTTTTTGAGTTTATTGATAAGAACGCTGTATTTTACTCCATTTTCTCTTGCGGCGGCGTTGATCTTAACATTCCAAAGGGTTCTGTAATCGCGCTTTTTTTGCTTTCTTCCTCTAAAGGCATGAGTCCAGGCGTGAAGAAGGGCTTCGGTGGCGGCTCTTTTCTTAGTCTTTCTGTCCCACCTGAATCCTTTAGTGTATTTTAATACTTTTTTTCTTTTTTTGGCGGTTAATACGCCTCCTTTTGCTCTAGGCATAGTTTTATTTTATTCTTCCTTTAGTTTTAAATTGCAAAAAAGCTTTCATATCAACGTCTTTGATTATAGAAGCTCCTCTTTTATTCCTGATCTGATTTCCGGATTTATTGGCGCGAAAATGATCCTGCGCCATTGAGCGCCTCATTAATTTACCTGTTTTCGTTTGTTTGAATCTTTTTGAAAAACTTTTTCTCATATTATTTTTTTACTATTTGAGCATTGAATCCCCGGCCAGTCCACTTTACATCAGCAAGAACTTTATGTTCGGGATTCACTATTTTCATAAAGTCTCTTAATTTCTGCTTAGCTAGATCTTGGTGGGCTTTTTCTCTTCCCTTCAGATTTAATAAAATTTCCACCTTATGCCCCTCGTCCAAGAATTTATTTACTCTAGCCGCCTTAACTCCTAAATCGTGCTCTGCCTCTCTTACGCTTATCTGTACCTGCTTCATTTCCTGGGTTTTTTGCATCGATCTCTGCTTTTTCCATTTCTTTTCCTCTTGATAGCGGTATTTATCAAAACTGATTATTTTTGCTACCGGAGGATTGGTCATTGGTGATATTTCTACCAAATCCAAACCTTTTTCTTTGGCTATTCTTAACGCTTCCGTAGTTAGAAGGACGCCTAAGTTAGCGCCTGTATCGTCTATAACTCTTACTTCCTTTACGTTTATTTTTTCGTTAAATCTAACCAATATCAATACATATTAAAGGATTTGTGGGATTTTGTCTATAGTTATCGAGAACCAACTTCCTTGATCATTTCTGCGTATAAATTAGGACTTAGTTTTTGAATTTTATTTTTTATCTCTTCAGTGAATTCTATTTTTTCCTGTTCTATTGATTTATTTGACATTTCTTCGGCAATTTCAAGTTTTGATGAAATATAATAATCCCGATATTCTTTACCGGGAAGGGTCTTTTCCTGTTCGAAGCTTGGTTCTTTGCGATATTCCTTGCTGGCAACGGCGGCCAAACCCATGAATCCCAAAAGCTGATTAAATTCGGATACGCGTACGCGTTTTCTTTCCGGGGTTAGATCGGGCTCCGGATCACCAGCGCCCCAAGTTTTATAAAGATAGGTTAATTTTGTCCATGACTTAAATCCGCGCCAAACCATAAGTAGATTTACTCTTTCTGAAACACTCATCGGAAGTTTTTCTATTTCGTGTACGAGGCGCTTTTCTTTTTCCGGTAATGTTTCCGGTTTATCGTTTTTATTATTGAATTTTTCTTTTCCAATTTTCATATTTAATTTTCTTTTATTAATTTTTCAAATTCTGGAATGATTTTTAAAACTAAAATTATGGAAAATAATAATGCGAATCCGCACATTATTGAGGGAACGGCGACTCTAGCCGCCTTTTCATAAATATAGATTACAAAAGTCGGCAATAAGAATGATAAATAGCCGGCCAACATCCATTCTGCTGATTTTTTATTTTTGTCTCCCTCCGAAACTGCTTTAATAAGCATGAGTAGGGCTATCAAAATGAATACATAGTAATAAATTGAGTAAAATATTTTAAAAACAGGTAAGAGTGGGTTGAAAATAACGAAATTTCCCGGACAAGAAGAGCTGCTAAATATATTAGGTGTAAAAATTATTATTAAATCCGTTATCCCTGCGACAAGGTATCCAATTGGCGTCCAAGTAGATTTTTTTGTCATTAACGAAGTCATGTGTAGACCCAATGCCGGTAAAAAAGTTATTGCTAAGTATCCGATTATTGTCCAGGAGGCTGCATAGCCAGTTTTACAAATGCTGTATTCTGCCAGCTGAAATATACCCAGAAGTATTAATGTTATGGTTGCTAATTTTCCAAATAAAGTTTTACGGTGTTTGGCAAAAGTATAAAAAGCTAATCCAAATTCAATTGCAAAAGTGGCCAGGCTTACAAGCGGGGTAAAGCAGTATAAAGTAGATGATTTTTTTGTTGCTTTGTTTTGCATTTATTGATAGTGGGCGTGTAAATATTCGTATTTTCTATACATAATTATGATAAACGTAATATGTGGATATATCAAAGATGATTTACTGCTATTGGCGACGAAAAATGATATAATGATACACATTCAAAGAATATGGCCATTATAGAAACCGAAGATCTTACAAAAGAATACGATGGCTTAACAGCGGTCAATAAACTTAGACTCAAAGTTGAAGAGGGGGAAATTTTTGGCCTTTTGGGTCCTAATGGTGCCGGAAAATCTACCACGCTTCTTATGCTTACTACGCTAGTTAGGCCAAGTTCCGGAACCGGAAAGGTAAATGGTTTCGACATAGTGAGTCAGCCTGATCACGTCAGGAAATCTATAGGAATAGTTTTTCAGGATCCTAGCTCTGATGATACTTTAACTGGATATGAAAATTTGAAATTGCATGGAATGCTTTACAATATGCCGAAAGATCTTCGGGAAAAAAGAATCAAAGAAGTATTGAAGCTCGTTGATTTAACTGACAGAAAAGATGACTTGGTGAAACAATATTCCGGAGGTATGAGGAGAAGATTGGAGCTTGGCAGAGGTTTGATGCATCATCCGAAGATAGTATTTTTGGATGAGCCGACGCTCGGCTTGGATCCGCAATCTCGAGAAAATATATGGCAATATGTAGAAAAGCTTTCAAAAGAAGAAAAAATAAGCGTGATTATCACTACGCATTACATGGACGAAGCGGATAAGCTTTGTGATCGGTTGGCAATTATTGACAGGGGGGCGATTGTAGCTATGGATTCCCCGGAAAATCTTAAAAAAATAATAGGCGGCGATGTAATAAACATTAAGATAAAAGCCCCGAATTTAGCGGAAATTAAAAAGCTAGATTTTATTAAAAAAATAACAGAAAGAGAGGGCTTTGTTTCATTGGCCGTCATTAATGCCAACGAACATTTGGCTCAAATTCTGAAAATGATTGGCAACGTTGAATCGGTTGAATTGCGCTCACCGACCCTTAATGATGTTTTTCTTCACTATACGGGCAAAGAAATACGAGAAGAATCGGCCGAGGGCGGCTGGGCCGAAAGAGTTGTTAACTATAAAACAAAAAAATGATAAAAGGCGAAATAAAAGGAATTTTAGCAATTTGGTATAGGGAAATGAAAGTTTTCTTGCGCGAGAAATCAAGAATCGTGGCTTCTATAGTCAATCCGGTTTTATGGCTTTTAGTTTTTGGAGGGGGACTTGGCTCAAGCGTTTCCATTCCCGGCATAAATTACCAATCATTTATTTTTCCCGGTATCCTGACACAGGCAGTTCTTTTTTCCTCTATATTTTTTGGAGTTTACATAGTATGGGATAGAAAAATTGATTTTTTAAAAGAAGTGCTGGTCGCCCCAATTTCCAGAACATCGATATTTATAGGAAAAGTAATCGGAGGAGCAACTGACTCTATGGTTCAATCAGTAATTCTGCTTTTAATAGGTATTTTATTTGATAAAATAGGGTTAATTTCTGGTCTGCATATGAACGTAGTGTCTGTATTTGTAGCATTAGTGATTTTATTTTTTTCAACGAGCGCCTTTGTGAGCGTAGGATTGATAATCGGTTCACAAATGGAAAGTCCGGAAGGGTTTCAATTGATATCAAGTTTTCTCATTTTCCCGCTTTTCTTTCTTTCCGGGGCACTTTTTCCGATAAATAATTTGCCTATGTGGCTTGCGCCATTTAATTTAGCTGATCCGCTAACGTATTCTGTAGATGCACTAAGAAATGTATTATTGGGAAGTTCGCACTTTTCTTTAATGTTTGATATTGGAATTTTAGCGGGATTTACAGCTTTGGTTGTTGTTGTAGGAACGTTTGCTTTTAAAAGAATGAAAGTTTAACAATGTAATTAAAAATCCCGCATATGCGGGATTTTTAATTTTTAAGGCTATTTCTTCTTTTCTTTTACTGCGGCCTGAGCGGCTGCCAGCCTGGCAATAGGAACTCTGAACGGGGAACAGGAAACATAGCTGAGTCCTTCCCTGTGGCAAAATTCGACCGTCTTTGGTTCTCCGCCGTGTTCTCCGCAGATTCCGATCTTCAAATCTTTATTCACACTTCTTCCTTTTTTGATGGCTATTCTTATTAGTTCCCCGATACCTTCTTGATCAAGTACTTCAAATGGATCGTATTCAAAAATACCCTGTTTTACGTATTCTTTAAGGAATTTTCCGGCATCATCTCTGGAAAGTCCCGCTCCCATTTGCGTGAGATCGTTCGTACCAAAGGAAAAGAATTCCGCCCCATTTTCTACTAGCTTGTCGGCAATAAGAGCCGCTCTGGGAACTTCGATCATGGTGCATATCTTGTAATTCATTTTGATCTTAGCTTCTCTGAGCTTTGCTTCAACGATCTTTATCGTACTTTCTCTCAGAATAGAAAATTCTTTTGTGGTGGCAACCAGCGGGATCATTATTTCCGGAACAACATTATGCTTTTTACCGCATTCCGGACATTTTTTGGATACTATGATAGCGGCTTCAATGATAGCGGCTACTTGCATATCATAGATTTCCGGGAAAGTTATAGCTAATCTGCAGCCTCTGTGTCCAAGCATCGGATTGAATTCATGGAGATCATCGATCTTGGCTTTCAAAACTTCAACGCTCACATTCATTTCTCTTGAAAGTTCATGAATATCTTTTTCTTCTTTAGGCAAAAATTCGTGCAGAGGAGGATCGAGCAATCTGACAGTTACCGGGAATCCTTCCATAGTGTGGAATAATCCTACGAAATCTTCTCTTTGGTAGGGCAGAAGTTTTGCTAGAGCTTTTTTACGGCTTTCAACATTTCCGGCCAATATCATTTCTCTGACAGCTTTGATCCTTTCTCCTTCAAAGAACATGTGCTCGGTTCGGCAAAGTCCTATTCCTTCGGCGCCGAATTTTCTGGCAACTGATGCATCGATAGGGGTATCGGCATTTGTTCTGATCTTCAATTTTCTAAAGGTATCGGCCCATTTCATGATCTGTCCAAAATTTCCGGAAAGTTCCGGATCTTGAGTGGCGAGTTTGCCGGCATAAACTTTTCCGGTTGTGCCATCAAGCGAAATAAAGTCTCCTTCTTTTAAAGTAATACCTTTGTTTTTAATGATTAGAGTTTTGTCTTTTTCGTTTATTGTAAGGTCCGAGCATCCGGCTACACAGCATGTGCCCATACCTCGAGCTACAACCGCGGCGTGTGAGGTCATGCCGCCCCTGGCGGTTAAAATGCCCTTGGCGGAATGCATTCCGTCGATATCTTCCGGCGAAGTCTCTATTCTGACCAAGACAACATTGAGACCTTCTTGAGTTTTCTTGAAAGCTTCGGAAGCAGTGAAAACAATTTCTCCGACAGCGGCGCCGGGGGAAGCAGGAAGACCTTGAGCGATAGATTCGGTCTTATTCAGGGCGATGGGATCGAACTGTTTGTGCAAAAGCTGGTTAAGCTGATTTGGATCGATTCTGAGAATAGCCTGCTCTTTGGTGATAAGTTTTTCTTTTACCATATCCACTGCAATTTTAACTGCGGCAGCGGCTGTTCTTTTTCCATTCCTTGCCTGTAAAACATAAAGCTTGCCTTGCTGAATGGTAAATTCCATGTCCTGCATATCTTTATAGTGTTTCTCAACCTTATTGCAGACATTTACGAGTTCTTTATATATTTTTGGATCCTGAGTTTTCAACGCAGAAACATGAAGCGGCGTCCTGATGCCGGCAACTACGTCTTCTCCTTGCGCATTCATCAAATATTCACCATAGAATTTGGCTTCTCCAGTGGATGGATTTCTGGTGAAGCAAACACCGGTTCCGGAATCATCGCCCAAATTTCCAAAGACCATTGCTTGGATATTCACGGCGGTGCCGATGAGACCTTTAATATTATTTATTTCTCTGTATCTAATAGCTCTGTAATTATTCCATGAGCTGAAGACAGCTTTAACGGAGAGCTCTAGTTGTTTTTTGGGATCCTGCGGAAATTCATTGCCGGTTTTTGTCTTGATCATCGCTTTGTATTTTTGAGCGATATCTTTAAGATTTTCGGCGGTAAGATCGGTATCAAATTTGGCACCAACGGTGTCTTTTACGGATTCAAGAATGTGTTCAAAGGCGGAGTGTTCAACTTCTAAAACCACATTGCCGAACATTTGAATGAGTCTTCTGTATGAATCCCAGGCAAATCGGGGATTATTGGTTTTTTGAGCCAAGCCCAAGACCGATCTGTCATTAAGACCGAGGTTCAAAATAGTATCCATCATTCCCGGCATTGAAGCTGCAGCTCCGGAGCGTACGGAAACAAGAAGGGGATCGCTGGCATCTCCAAGCTTCTTTCCCATTTTCTTTTCCAGGCTGATAAGCTTTGCGTCTATTTGAGATTGGACTTCAGATGGTATTTTTTTACCGGCTTCGTAATAGCCCTTGCAGACTTCGGTAGTAATGGTAAATCCCGGGGGAACATTGATGCCAAGTCTTTTCATTTCGGCGAGATTCGCTCCTTTTCCTCCAAGGATTTCCTTCATATCTTTATTTCCTTCTTCGAACGCGTAAACGAACTTCTTATTCTTTTTTGTTGCCATAAATTTAATGTTAATTAGTTGTAATTTTAACAAAAATAAAACCAGCAATCAATTTGTGGGTTTTATTGTCTTGTGGAAGTGGCGGGAGTTGAACCCGCATCCGAAACGTTTACGAATTAGAACTGCTACGAACGTAGCCAAACCTAAGTTTCAACCGAAAAGTAAAAAGTTTGGCGAAAACTTTTCGGTCAATCCTGACAAGTCTTAACTTTTATTGGCAGGAGCAATAAAAGCGTAGCTCGCTTGACCCCGTTTCGATAATATTTCCCAACGCGATAATTGCAAGTTTTATTTAGAACAAGAAGCGAGAAGGAAATCGCAGAATGTTCTGCCTTTCCGACGAGCGACACGGTTATAAATAAAACTTGCAGTATCCCAAGGGGTTGCTAACTAAGATTGAAAATTTCTGCGTTATACCTCCAAGCCGTGGAATTATCCACTAGCTTGTCGGCAAGCCTTGAAATTTTCAACTTATCCTAGCAACGCGTTCGAGAACTATTATCGAAACGGGGTCTTGATAACACCCAAGGCAGCCCTAGCGAGTATCAAGCGCTTGGATGCTTCACTCTCGAAGGAGCGAAGAAGTTAGGCAAATGCCATTGCTGGCATTCTTAACTTAGATGAAAAGTTTGCACTTTTCTGTTTGTGGAATTTTAACGAAGTTTCCACGCTTCGGTTCGATTCTAATTTTTCAATGTCCGTCGAAGCCCAACACTCCCAATTTGCTATCCGACAACACGCTTTATTTCTCTCTGTGTTTCGCGTTTTTTGATTGTTTCGCGCTTGTCTTGCTTGTTTTTATGTCTAGCTAGGCCGATAGCTAGCTTGATTTTGCTTTTTTTCTTATAGATTGTCAAGGGAATAATGGCAAGCCCTCCTTCTTTAGATTTTCCTATTAAATAGTTGATTTGATCTTTATGAAGCAAAAGTTTACGAGGACGATCTTCTTTAAAATTGGCTTCTTTGTTAAGCGGCTGATAGGGTTGGATCTGAAAATTAACTAATTCAGCGCCTCGCGGGCGGACCAATACAAATGCTCCGGCCATATTTGCCTTGCCAGTCATAATGGATTTTACTTCCTGGCCGGTCAAAACTATACCCGCTTCAAAAGTTTCCAGGATCTGATAATCAAAATGGGCTTTTTTGTTTTCTAAAATGGGCTGAGCCATAATTTCATTATATCTTAAAGTGTATCTTTATACATAAAAAACCCCGCTTACCGCGGGGCTTTTTGAGAAACACCATTGTTTCTTTTTACTGACTAGCGCTGTTTTCTTCGAGGTAGGGATCGGGGCTGTTGTTGATGCCTATTACCTGGTTGTTGAAGGTATAGACGGTCACGCGAGTATTTACCGTGGTAGTCGAACATTCCACGTAACCTTCGCGGGAAGCAGTCTCCATTTCATTCTGATCCGTCCTCAGGACCACGTCGCACACTTTTTTCTTGTCGGGCTTAACCGCCGCGCCCATGAACTTCAGCTGTTCGCGGGCATTTTTCACTTCCACGATAGTGGCGTTGGTGTAGCAGACGTATCCCTTATGAACGAAGGGTTTTTTGGGCTGAAGCATCTGGCAGCCACACAGCCACATAGCAGCTATGAGGCCCAGCAGCAGAAGCACTATTTTTTTAATGTGCTTCATTCTGCTCATGGTAATGACGAACATCACTACAAATATGACTACCAGCACCGAATTCTGCGCTACTTCTTTCATAAGTCCCCCTTAAAGAACTTAAATAACTATTTTTATGCTATTCCCGCCAGTGAAATTTGTCAAAATAGCTGATATAATTTCTTTGATAGCTTAGCTTTTACTAAATATTTATGAATTATCCAAATTTTAAAAATAAACATCTGGAACAAGCTCTTTTTAACCCCCAGGACTACAATAGCTGGAAGGGGTATTTAGAGAAAGACTACGGGAAGGCTATCAGAAAATACATAATCATATATTATCCCAACATACTGAAATATTTTAAAAAAAATCACAAAACTCAGGCTATCGGCATTTATAGATTGATAAAAATTTATAAATATAAGAATGTAGGCGTTGTTTGTATGACAGGTATAGGCGCGCCGAATGCCGTTACTGTTATGGAGGAACTGATCGCCCTGGGTGGAAGGGAATTTATCAATATGGGTTCTTGCGGAGGGTTGTGCGGTTTTGGCACCTTTTTGTGCGATAAGGCCATTAGAGACGAGGGGACCAGCCAGCATTATGTTCCTCATGAAAAATTCTCTTATCCCGATAAAGCGCTAACCGAGCGGCTGGGAAAATATATGCGTAAGCACGACATAAAATTCCAACAGGGGACAAATTGGACGATCGATGCTCCTTACAGAGAAACTAAAGCAGAAATAAAGCATTATAAAAAAGAGGGCGTGAAAACCGTTGAAATGGAGGCTTCAGCTCTTTTTGTGGTAGCTAAAGTAAGAAAGGTAAAAATTGCATCTGCTTTTGTCGTTTCCGATCTCTTAGAGGAAGAAAAGTGGGATCCGCAATTTGATGCGAAACATGTAAATAAAAATCTGCATAAATTATTTGATGCCTCATTGGACTGTTTATTAAAAAAATAAAGATCCATCAAGATGACCGAAAAAATAGCGAAAATATTAAAAAGTGTGATCAAAGAGGATGTTGATATGGGCGTTTCAGCTTCAGAGCGGTTCGGATTCGGGCACTATTCTTCGAATGTTGCTTTTAAACTAGCCAAAATTGTAGGGAAATCTCCTCTAGACGTTGCGAAAGATCTGGCGGTCAAACTTTCCTCAAATGATGAACTTGAAAAAGTGGAAGCAGCTGCTCCAGGCTTTGTAAATTTTTGGCTAAAACCGGAAGATTTTCAAAAAGAGCTGGCTGTAATTTTGAAACAAAAAGATAAATACGGAAAGAATAATAATTTGAAAGGGCAAAAGATAATGGTGGATTACACCGATCCTAATCCTTTCAAGGAATTTCATATCGGACACTTGATGAGCAATGCTATTGGCGAGTCGCTGTGCAGAATTTTTGAATGGAACGGAGCAAAAGTTGTGCGAGTTTGTTATCAGGGCGATGTGGGTCTTCATGTAGCCAAAACGATCTGGGGAATTTTGCAGGATATAAATAATTTTCCTAAAGACAATGCGAAATTATCAGAAAAGATTGCATTTTTGGGGAAGTCTTACGTTTTGGGATCGCAGAAATATGAAGACAATAAAAATGCCGCTGAGGAAATAAAAGAGATAAACAAAAAAGTTTTTGATAAAAGCGACAAGCAGATAGATCTTTTGTATAAAAAGGGAAAAAAATGGAGCTTGGAACATTTTGATGAGGTTTATAAAAAACTTGGCACAGAATTCGATCATTTTATTTTAGAATCATCTGTAATTTCTGATGCCGAAAAGATTGTCAAAGAATTTTTAAAAAAGGGCGTGTTTGAGGAAAGTGAGGGCGCGATAATTTTTCCCGGAGAAAAACATGGTCTGCACACTAGAGTATTTATAAATTCTCAGGGTTTGCCGACTTACGAAACAAAGGATCTTGGCTTGGCCCAAAAGAAAATGAGTCTAGAAAAGGGCATGACATCTTCTTTAATTGTCACCGCTAATGAGCAAAATGATTATTTCAGGGTGGTTTTTAAAGCTCTGGAATTTATTTTTCCGGAATATGCCAAAATTTCCAAACACATCGGGCACGGAATGCTCAGATTTGCCAGTGGTAAAATGTCTTCACGTGCCGGAAATGTAATAACCGCCGAATCTTTGATCGGCGAAGTGGAGAAATTAGTTGAAGCAAAGATTGCTGAGCAAAAATTATCTGAAAAAGAAAAGAAAGAAATAAAAGACGTGGTTTCTGTTGGCGCAATTAAATATTCAATTCTTAGGCAGGCGATAGGAGGAGATATAATTTTTGATTTTGAAAAGTCTATTTCTTTTGAAGGTGATTCCGGTCCGTATTTGCAATACGCTTACACCCGCGCCAAATCGGTTTTGGGAAAAGCTAAAGGAGAAAAAGTTAAACCATCGCTTAAATTAATGCCAAGTGAAGTGTCTGAAGTGGAAGTTATGCTCTCTCGTTTTTCTGAAGTGGTTGAAAGATCCGGAAAGGAGCGAATGCCACATTATATAGCCACGTATTTAATAGAGCTGGCCAGAGTTTTTAATGCTTATTATGCTAAATTTAAGATCGTTGATGCTAAAGATGAATATTCGCCGTACAAAGTGGCTTTAACTTCTGCATTTATGCAGGTGATGAAGAATGGACTAGAGATATTAGGAATAAAAGTTCCCGAGAAGATGTAAATAAAAAAACCGGCGCTACTCGCCGGTTTTTTGGTGCACTTATTCTTTTTTGTTGTACTTAAGATAGTAATCCATTAGGAACTGTCCGCAGCTGCTGCCCACGTCCCATCCCGGTGGCCGGTAGAATTCGGTTTTTATTCCGGCTTCTTCTAGCTTCCTTCGGAAATATTCTACTCTTTCCGATTCCTTGAAGTCTAACGATGGTTTTGGATTATAGGCAAGAAATTTTACGGAAACTGGCCTGTCTTTTAGTAAGGCAACCAGCATTTCTGCGTCTATATCCCGGTCGTTGATGTCTTTTATCAGTGCGTAGTGTATCTCAGCTGAATTATCTGTCAGAGCAACGAATTTTATCATCTGATCCACGCTTTCCTCTATCGGTTCAGCCGAAGGAATGAGTCCTTTGCGGACCATTGGATCAGCGGAATGCAGAGAAAGATGAAATTTCATTTTGAGTCCGGTTTGCCTAACTTGTTCCGTAAATTTTTCCATCAGAGATAGCTTGGGTATTATCGAAGCAACAGCAAATCTGACTGTCTGGTACTCGTTTTTCATCCGTTCCTGAATTATGTAGCTCGACTTAATTACGTTGTCTATATTTAAAAGCGGTTCACCGCAACCCATATAAGAAATAAGAAGAACGGAATTGCGATCTTCTTTTTCGAGTAGTCCGAGCATTCTCGTAACCACCTCTACCAGTCCGCAGATCTCATAAATTTCCAGATTTCTTACCGGTATTTTTTTGATGTCAGACATAAAGCAGAATTTGCATCCCATATTGCAAGCCGTCTGAGTGGGTACGCAAATAATGTCCTTGCCGTCATCCTTGTTGATATAACTGAGTTCTACAATCTGACTTTCGGATTCGAAAACGAACTTAATCGTTTTATCTATCTGCGACTTTACGATATCAACTATCCTGATTACTTTGATATCTTCGTTTTTCATAGCCAACCTCCTTATTGATTTTGAAAAGTACTTTATTTATTCAAAGTACTCTCAATTTTTATGGGCGTCAATTTTAAAGCGGTGGGGTTTGAAAATAAGCGGATTTTTCTCTAATATAAGTAGATATGTTACGAAAAATAAAAGAATTTAAATTGCCGGAACTTGAGGAAAAGGTATTGAAATTTTGGAAGGAAAATCAAATTTTTGAAAAGTCGTTGAAACAACGCGAGGGTGCTAAGCTGTAT
>JAJYZL010000119.1 GCA_021799965.1 bacterium
AAAAACCCATAATCTACGCGATTTTACTTTAGACAAGCATCACAAGGTTGATGACACTCCTTATGGAGGAGGGCCGGGTATGGTGTTTAAGGCAGATGTTATTGATAGGGCGGTAAATAAAATCATCCGCCAGTCGGCAAACAAAGCCAAAAAAATAAAGTCTAGGACAATATTGTTTAGTTTGCGTGGCAAAAAATTTGATTCTGAGATTGCCAAGAGATTATCAAAGTATGATCAATTAGTTTTAATTTGCGGAAGATACGAAGGCGTAGATGAAAGGGTGGCAAAATATATAGCGGATGAAGAAATTTCTATTGGTGATTTTGTTCTTTCGGGCGGAGAATTAGCCGCCGGAGTTTTGGCGGATGCCGTTTCCAGGTTTATTCCGGGAGTTTTGGGCAAATTGGAATCTTTGGAAGAAATAAAGGGTAGCTATCCAGTTTATACTAAGCCGGAAATTCTTAAGTTAGGAGGAAAAATAGGGAAGTTGAAGGTCGCGAAGGTTCCGGACGTTCTTTTGTCCGGTAATCACAAAAAAATAGAAGAATGGCGGTCTAACCATGAATAATTTTCAGGTCAAAATTAAGGGTATTAACTTACTAATTTCTTTTGACTTTTGAATCATTCTTGTATATACTTTCTACCTATATGGCTAAAATAAAAGAAAAAAATACCGAAGAATTAAATTTGTCAGCTGTTACCGAAAAAGAAGCTCCCATTGAAGAGGAAAAGCTTCCAATTTTGGAGGAAATGATGAAGGTTGGCCTTTTTTGGGGTCACAAAAAATCCAAAACTCATCCTAGAATGAAGCCTTTTATATATACCACCAGAAACGGTGTAGAAATTATTGATATTGTAAAAACTTTAGAATCGTTAGAAAAGGCTATGGAATTTATAAAATCAAAAGTGGCTAATGGCGGTACGGTTATGCTGGTAGGAACTACCCCAGTTGCTAAGCAGGTTGTTAAGGAATATGCGGAGAAAATGAACTTGCCGTATGTTGTTGAGCGCTGGCTTGGCGGTACCCTTACCAATTTCAAAACTCTTTCAAAGAGAATTGCTTATTTCAAAAAATTAAAATCTGATAGAGCCGCCGGAAAACTTGAAAAGTATACAAAAAAAGAGAGATTGGACTTTGATAGGGAAATAGTCAAATTAACAACAAGCTTCAGTGGAACGGAAAACATGGAAGTTTTGCCGCAAGTTATGTTTGTTGTAGACGCTGCTCATAATATGATCGCTATTAACGAGGCCAAGAAAATGAAAATACCAGTTGTAGCAATCGTTAATACCGATATCAATCCCGAAATTCTTAATTATCCCGTTCCTTGCAATGACCGTACTAAAGAAGGTGTCAGATGGATAATGGAAAAGTTGGAGGCAGCAATCAATGAAGCAAAATCTGTTTCTAAATAATAATTAAAATTAAAGTAGATTCGGAAACTTTCGCCATCTGGCGAATGTAATTTCCAGTCATTTAAAAATATGTCTGATTCTGACAACGTTAAAAAATTAAGAGAATTAACAGGTGCCGGCGTAATGGAGTGCAAGAGAGCTTTAGAAGAAGCTAAGGGAGATTTTGATGCAGCTAAAGATATAATTGCGGAAAAAGGAATGTTAAAGGCTGAAAAAAAAGCTGAACGTAAAACCGGTTCTGGAGTTTTGGAATCATACATTCATAACGGCAGAGTGGGTGTATTATTGGAACTTCGCTGCGAAACTGATTTCGTAGCCAGAACAGATGATTTTAAAAATTTAGCTCATGATTTGGCTATGCATATTGCCGCAATGAATCCGGAAAATATAGAAGCGCTTTTGGCGCAGCCCTTCATTAAAGATCCCTCTAAGAATATAGAAGTTGTTATTAAACAGGTTATCGGCAAAATCGGTGAGAATATGAAGGTGGAAAGGTTCATGCGTTACGAGTTATAATCTTTTTTATGTATAATTTCATTCTTCAGATTTTGATCATGACTAGTTTAGCTGTCCTGATCTATTTGGTGGCTAGAACTATTCCCAGGATAGATGAAAACGTTACTCTGTCCGTGCCTAGAAATTCTTTTTTTGATAAATTGGTTTCAAAGGTGCCTCTTGAGAAATTTGATCTGATGTTTGATAATTTATTGGAAAAGATACTCAGAAAATTTAAGATAATAGTTATGAAGCTTGATAATATTCTGACTAAGTGGCTAAGCGGATTTAAACCAAGTGCATTCAAAGATAAAAATATCCGTCCGAGTATTTTTGATAATCAGGATTCTGCTATTATTAATAAGACGGAAGAAGATAAGAAAGAATAGCGGGATTAGATGGGCAGGTGGCAGAGCGGTCAATTGCACCTGACTGTAGATCAGGCGCCCTTGTGGCTACGGGGGTTCAAATCCCTCCCTGCCCACCACATTAAGCGCCACCTTAGCTCAGCGGTAGAGCAGCGCTTTTGTAAAGCGAAGGTCCCCAGTTCAAATCTGGGAGGTGGCTCAGTTAATTAAAATAAGATAAAAAATGCCGATGTAGCTCAGAGGTAGAGCAACTCCATGGTAAGGAGTAGGTCGTGAGTTCAATTCTCACCATCGGCTCAGAAGTATTGAAATAAATAGAAAAATAAAGTAATCTATTAATCACTATGGCACAAGGAAAATTTGGAGAACGTTTAATAAAATTAAAATGCAGTGGCTGTAAAGCCATCGGTTATTATACGCGTAAAAATAAAAAATTAGTTGAGAGAAAAATAGAACTCAAAAAGTATTGCAAGAAGTGCAGAAAACATCAGATACACAAAGAACTTAAAAAGTAATTAAAATCCCCGCTTGATAGCGGGGATTTTAATTATCTTATTTCGCCAAAGATTCCAATTCTTTTAACATCGTATTTATCCTATCGCT
>JAJYZL010000120.1 GCA_021799965.1 bacterium
GTGTCCATCACAATGATGGAATCCGGTTTCACTTTTATATAAAATTTTTCAAGCTTAGGAAAGTATTTAACGACGGTTATGGTATCGTTTTTTATAACGTCTACTCCGACAATCACCGTGTCTGTCTGCACTGCTATAAGAGTATCTTGTATTACTGCCGGATGAATAATAACCGGTTTAATCTCCGTAATTTCTTTGGTTGCGGAGCAACCGCTTAAAATAATTGCAGTGATAACCGCAATCAAAATCTTAATTAGCATTTTCATTCGACTTCACCTCCCCAAACTTTTGTATTGTCTTCCCGGTTACCACTACAAGCAAAATTAAAATCAAATTCAAATCCGGATGCCAACCGCCTATCGTGAACACGGCGTGCATATAATCAACAACAATCGAAATTGTAATTAAGAATGCAAGCAGCCTTGCACTTGAGAATTGTCCGTTTTGTTCTTGCAGGAATTCTAAAATCTTTTTCATATGAAACCTTCTCTTATTTTTCTGTCCCCTTGCCTCCCGGACGGGGAGGTATAGCCGCCCGGGTACAAGGGATTTTTCGGGAAAAGGGCACCATTAGCCCAATATCATTGGCTTCTCGCCTACACTTACAAAATTCATTTTGAGATTATCGTGCAACCCTATCGGAATGACTGTCAAGGGTTCCGGGTTTAAGTTTTCGTTAATATCAATTGCGAATTCCTTCCCTTTCGCGGCAGCAGTATATATGAGTTCCGCTTCCCTCTCTCGTCTTTCATTCAACGCCCGGCTATTATGCTTTACCGTCAGTATGCGAGCGCTCAGCTCTGAATAATTACGTGTCTTTATCGGATACGCAACTAGATCCACGGTTCTCGACATACCCCAGTTATACGCAAGCGATAACAAAGCGGTATGAACGGACGGCGCCATGAAAGGCAGGTTTATCTGCAATAGTTCCGGCAGCTTGTCAACTAAATATCTCCAGTAATTAACTGCGGAATATCTTCCGGCTACTATCTCTGCAGTATCCGTCTTAACTAAAAATTTATTTTTGAAATGCTTTTCATTTTCGTTTATCCAATCAATCGCATTAAATTTCTTTAACCCGATTGCCTGCCTTAGCAGTGCATTCTGCACACCGTCAAGCAGACCAATGCGCAAATAATATTCTAGCACGTCATCAATCATATCTCTATCGCCATTACCCAAATCAACTCCGGGATCAATCGTCACTCCGGAAGAAGTGACAGGATTAGCCCTATTATCGGGGTAGTAAGCAGACGATCTATAAAACTTCGCTCCGGATCCTTCTTCATTCAGTATCCATTGCAGATTGCCGCAAAATCCCATTTCCTTTATAATAATATTCATCCTTTTGCTCCGGAGCGGAATGTTATTTGGAGTAATATTTGTCAATGACAACAACCAACTTCTCGGCAGGAGTTAACCCCGAATTCCCTGTGCTTCCTGCTACAAAAGTAAATTGGATGTAATTATATCCTGTTAAAGCAGTGTTTGGGATTGTAGTCACCTTAGAGACAAATGATGCTACCGCAGTATCATTAGCCGTCGTTAGCACCTTACTATAGGTCGTATCGGTAGCGCTCAGAAAATTTATTGTATTGGGATTAGTTGCATAAGTGAGGCTCGAACTGAAGCCGAGCTTTACATCTAGCGAATCTAAGTTGATTAAGCCATGCGCATAAAAGCTTACCGCAATCGAGTCTAAATTATCGCCTATTGGGACTGCTATTATTTTGCTTTCCGAATTTCCTACCGTGTCGATCAAAACAATCTCCTGGGTGTGAGCTTGCTTAATACTTACTCCCGGCTGGACAGACTGCGCTTGAACCATGCCGGTAAATAATATCATTGAGAGAAATACAGTTATAACCGAAAGTTTTATGTGATTTTTCATTGCTTTGAACCTTTCATTATTAAATTATTTGTAATTGTTACCTGTCTAAAAATTCCATTACTCCATTACCCCGAACTCGTAATCCGAATAAGTAACTTCAAACGTCTGTATTGCCCCGCCGATTGTCCGGTCCTCTTTGTCAATTCCTTTTTCGTCTTTCACGCGTGTAATAGTAACATTTAAGCTTCCCCAGAATAATTCTCTATTTAGCCCGATACAGCGATTCACATCTGCTATCATCTTCCTCAAATACGGTATTGTATCTTTCCCCATGCTGCATAAATGATGCACCTCAATTGTTATCTTGCCCTCGTATCCGCCTTGTGCGCGTTCATCCGTATTCACGTCCGATACATCAAACACCATCGTGCGCGGATCTTCACCTTTTCCAAAAACATCCCCGTTATATTCGCTTACTGTTATACCGATATCGGTTCTATATCCATTGAGAACTGTAATGTTCTTCAATGCGCCGAGCATAACGTCCATAATCAATTGCTGTTTTATATCAAGCGCCGCCATTAGTCCTCCGCCAGGATTATGAACGTAAACCCGTCAGAATCCGGCTGCCGCTCTTTCACAAAGTATGTCTTGCCTTTATAGACCAGCGCGTCCCCGTTTTTAACATCTGGACAGTCGTCTGTCATTACCTCTACCATCGGTGATGCAGCTTCAATATTCATGTTGAAAAGATTTGCCACTACATACTTCGAATGAAAGTGCGCCTTAATAGTTTGAGGGCCGGATGCAGCCGTTATGACTACATCCTCCTCAAAACCAGTATCAAAACAGTTTTCCGCGATATCTAAAGACATTACTTTACAGGATCCTTTGCGGGTGCAGCAACCGGGACAACAACAGCTTTGTTTGTGCCGATCAATTGTACTTTATCATTGCCGCTAAGCTCGACTGTCGAGTTCTTCTCGTAAAACTTACCTTTTACCCAAACAGGTTGAGTTATCTTAAGCTTTTCAACAGCGTTA
>JAJYZL010000121.1 GCA_021799965.1 bacterium
ATCCTCAATTCCGGTTTGATGTAGCAAGGGCTATATACAAAGGGATGCTTCGGTTCATAGCCACACAGAATCATTATAAATACGTTGTAGAGCCATTACCGGTAAATCATTTTATGAGTTCAATGGATAGCCAAGGCAATGTTACTCTCAAATGGCAGCCTACAGAAGATCCGCTTGAAGTAACGGCTAAGCCGGATAGATATATTGTTTACACCAGAACAAATGACGGGAGCTTTAATAATGGAGTGCTTGTTTATAATCAGAGCTATGAAATTAAGAGAATAAAGCCAGGGGTAATATACAGCTACAAAGTAACGGCAGTAAATAACGGCGGAGAGAGCTTCCCCTCGGAGATACTTTCGGTCTGCAGAATGGATAGCCATAAGAAGCCTGTATTGATAGTCAATGGATTCTATAGAGTAGCCGGACCGGCATACGTGCAGAGTGCAAAGTTCACGGGGTTCTTAAATGAAAAGGATCCGGGTATTGCCGACAGGTATGATTTAAGCTATACGGGAAGTGAGTATGATTTTGATTCAACACATCAATGGATATCGAATGATAATCCGGGCTGGGGTGCAAGTCATGCAGACTATGAAGCGCACGTAATTGCGGGTAATACCTTTGATTACCCATACATACATGGAGAATCAATAATGAAGAGCGGATATCCTTTTGTTTCGGTAAGCGCACAGTCGGTAGAGGATGGTTCAGTTGATTTAGCCGGCTACAAATTTGTCGATTTAATTCTCGGAGAGCAAAGGTCGACGCATTGGGAAAGAGCGAAGGAGGACTCGCTGAAGGGAGTAAGGTTTAAGGCATTCCCGGAAAAACTACAGCAAGCAATTAGGAGATATTGTAATTCGGGAGGAAATTTATTTATATCCGGCTGTTATGTTGCCAGTGACATTTTTAACCAAGGGACAGCCGACAGCACAGATATAAATTTTGCTGAAAAGATATTACATTATACCTTCGGTACGGGGCATGCGGCTAGGACGGGTGAGGTTTTCTCGGCAGATCAATTATTTATGAAGAAGTTTAGTGGTTTTAGTTTTAATACAAAGTTTAATGACAAGATATACGCTGTAACGGCGCCGGATGAAGTTGAGCCGGTCAATGGTTCTAAGACAATCTTGAGATACACGGAAAACCAGTTCAGTGCAGGGACAGCATACAAAGGGAAATATGGTGCTATTGTATTCGGTTTCCCTTTTGAAACTATTGCTAATCAGAATGACAGAAATGATGTTATGGAAGAAGTGTTGAAATTTTTTGGGCTGAATTAAACTTCCCTGTTCTAAATAGAAGAATATTTTTTGGTCAGTCCCCGTTTTTCTGCAATCAGGGCTAAAGCCCAATGGAATTCGAATACTTTACCCCCGACAAATCGGGGGGTTACTTCAGGGAAGGGTGTTCTTTTCTACAAATATATAACTCTTAAAGGAGTTAGGAAATTATTTTCACTAGGTTGAATAATATTCAAGCAGGGTTATCCATTATTTTTTTAAGGTATTTTATGCTGCATCGCAAATACATTTTCTTTAGTATTTTATTTGGCTTTTCGTTATTTGTTAAAGCACAAAAAATAGAAAGTATTCCTTCAACAGTACAACTTCTCGACGCTTTTTCATTCGCTGCTAAAACTTATAACATCCCGGAAGATTTATTAAAGGCGATTTCATATACAGAAACAAGATTTTCCAATATTGTTGAATCCGCATCTGATAGTCAAACCAGGGTCTATCCTGTTACTTACGGGATTATGGGTTTAAGGAATGATAAAAGGATGGGACATTCATTACTTGAAGGAGCAGCGTTAATTAATCAACCTCCGGAAATTGTAGCTGTCAATTCTACACTTAATATAGAGGCAGCCGCGGCTCTTTTATCTTCATTGGCAGACAGCTTAAAAATCGATAGATCAAATTTGAATAACTGGCGACCTGTCATTGAAGAGTATTCAGGCATCCCTCAAAAAGAGATTCGGCCATTTTTTACATTCGATGTTTTTAAAGTTCTTTACGACGGAACAAATTTAAAGGGAATAACTATTACAAGTAAGCCTGAAATTAAGATGAGCCAATTCAGCGAAGATGTAAATCCGAAAAAAAAATCTAAGAATATTCAATCGGTAGATTCTTCTAATTCGGCAGATTATCCCCCTGCTTGGTGGTTCCCAAGCCCGAATTATACTCCTAATGCAATCAACCCGCTATTTTTGGTAGTACACGATACAGAATGCAATTTTGCAATAGCGTTATCTACATTAACAGAACCTGATAACAATAATAATCCGGTCAGCTCACATTATTTAATAAGAAGCTCAGACGGATATATGATACAATTGGTAAGAGAGCACGATAGAGCCTGGCATGTAGGCTGTTGGAATCCATACATGATAGGAGTTGAGCACGAAGGATACGTCAGCCAGCCTCAATATTTTACTGACACAATGTATGAATCTTCCGCTGGATTATACCACCATCTAATTGAAACATGGGGAGTTCCTTTAGACAGCGAACATGTAATAGGACATGATGAACATTTGTACGCCTGGTGGAGAACTTATATAAATCAGAATTATCCATATATAGACCCTACATGTAACACACATACAGACCCCGGTCAATATTGGAACTGGACGAAATTTTTTAGTTTGATCAGAAGCGATGCGACAACTCCCTACATTGCTACCTATTCCCCTTCCATAGAAAAAGACAGTGTTTGGTCAAATGCATCGGTAATAATAAACTTCGGTATAGCAATGGAGCAAGCTACTACTCAAAATGCATTTTCAATTTCTCCGGAAGTAGCCGGTAAGTTCACATGGCAAAATTATAGTCATACACTTGTTTTCACTCCTACTG
>JAJYZL010000122.1 GCA_021799965.1 bacterium
TTTAATAATTCAAAAACTAAACGATAAATTCAAAGATATTAAGCTTGAAGTTGTTGAATACAGAAATGAATTAACCATTTTATTTGACAAACAGAATGTTGTCGATGTGTGTAAGTTCTTAAAAGATGACGACGATCTCCAGTTCAGGCTTTGCGAAGATATTACTGCTATTGATTGGGCTAAAACGAAAAATCGATTTACAGTAGTATATCATATTTTCTCTCTAAAAAATAATTTTAGACTTTCCTTAAAATCTAATATAGATGAATCAGATTGTAGTATCGATTCAGTATCTTCTGTCTGGCGAACTGCTAACTGGGAAGAGAGAGAGGTGTATGATATGTACGGTATAAAATTCAATAATCACCCGGATCTAAGACGCATGTATATGCCTGAAGAATTTGAATACCATCCTCTAAGAAAAGATTTTCCATTGATGGGAATTACCGGCTCGCTTACACTACCAAAGAAATAATGAAATAATATGCAGAAATTAACTAAAGACGATGTCCATCCTAAAATAATTGAAGCTCTCTTAAGTGCTGATACTAATATTACAATCGAAGATGCGCTTGAAAATGAAATGATCCTAAATATGGGGCCGCAGCATCCAGCCACCCACGGCGTGCTTCGATTACTACTACGCCTTGACGGTGAAACTATTATGGCTTGCGTTCCCGAACTCGGCTATCTTCATAGAGGTTATGAAAAGATGGCTGAAAATATGTCCTATTACGAATTTGTTCCTCATACCGATCGCCTTGATTATCTTGCCCCGCTAGCTAATAATGTAGCCTATGTTCTTGCAGTAGAAAAATTAGCCGGAATTGAAGTACCGCCGCGAGCTCAATATATCAGAATGATGGTTGCAGAGCTTGCTCGTATTGCCTCTCATCTTGTTGCAATGGGCGCACTGGCTATGGATGTCGGAGCTTTAACGATTTTCCTATGGACTTTAAGAGAACGTGAAAAAATCCTTGACATTTGGGATATCCTTTGCGGTGCAAGATTCACAAATAGTTATACGCGCATTGGTGGAGTTGCAAATGATGCTCAACCTGAAGCCCTTGCGAAAGTTAAATGGTTCATCGATCAATTTGATGAAAAACTTGAAGAGTGTGAAAGACTGTTAAATACTAACCGTATTTTTATTGAAAGACTCGAAGGTATCGGAATTGTTTCAGCCGAAGATGCAATTGACTTAGGCCTAACCGGCCCTAACTTACGTGGAAGCGGAGTTGAGTTTGATTTGAGAAGGGCTACTCCTTATCTCTTTTATAATGAAATGGATTTTAAGGTTATTACTCATAAAGAAGGCGACAGCTTAGCACGGTATTTTGTTAGAGTTGATGAAGCTTATGAAAGTGCAAAAATAGTCCGCCAAATCCTTGATAAAATGCCTCAAGGTGAAACGATGGCTAACCAACCAAAAAAAGTTCTTCCTAAAAAAGCAGAAGTTTATTCCAAAATGGAAGAATTAATACATGACTTTATGATTATCAACTTTGGAATCAATCCTCCAGTCGGAGAAATTTACAGCGCAGTCGAAAATCCTAAAGGTGAACTTGGATTTTATTTAGTCAGTAAAGGAGAAGGACATCCGTGGAAGTGCAAAATTCGCTCTCCCTCGTTTGTTAATCTTCAAGCTATTCCTCATTTGGTAAAAGGACGCATGATTTCAGATGTCGTGGCTATAGTTGGAAGTCTTGATCCTGTTATGGGCGAAGCTGATAAATAGGGAACTTAATCATAAACTTGATCTTAAACTTAAACTTATTTTATGGAATTTACATTCACACCAGAAAATCTTAACAGAATAAACGAAGTTATTTCGCATTACCCAGAAAAACGTCCGGCAGTTATGGGAGTCCTCTACATTGCACAGGAACAGAACGGTTGGATTTCCTATGAAGTAATGAAGGAAGTTGCCTATGTACTCGATATGAAGGAAGAAGAAATCTTAGGCATAGTTTCTTTTTATACTATGTATCATGAAAAGCCGGTCGGCAAATTTCATCTCCAGGTTTGTACTAATGTCTCTTGTATGTTAAGAGGCGGGTATAAAATATATGATCATGTTAAAGAAAAATTAGGAATTGAAAACGGTGGAGTTACAGAAGACAAATTGTTTTCATTGGAAGAAGTTGAATGCATGGGATCATGCGGTACAGCTCCGATGATTGCTGTTAATGAAGATTATTTTGAAAATTTAAATATTCAACAAATCGATCAAATTATAGAATCTCTAAAGAATAAATAATGGAAAAGATTGTCCTTCCCGATATAAAAGACCTACATCTAATTGATGTTTACATTCAAAACGGCGGTTATACAGCATTAAAAAAAGCTTTTTCTCAAACACCGGACGACATTATTGACCAGGTAAAAAAGTCCGGGTTAAGAGGCAGAGGAGGCGCAGCTTTTTTCGCTGGTTTGAAATGGAGCTTCATGCCTAAAACTTCAAGCAAACCTAAATATCTTTGTATCAATGGTGATGAAAGCGAACCTGGATCTTTTAAGGATAGACAAATCCTTGAATTCAACCCTCATCAATTAATCGAAGGTACTTTAATTGAAGCTTATGCAATACAAGCTAATGCCGCTTACATTTATATCAGAGGTGAATACCATAAATGGATTAAACTTCTCGAAAAAGCTTTAGCTGACGCTTATGAATATGGGTTTGTAGGCGATAAGATGAAGGAAAAATTAGGTGGCAATTATTCTGTCAATATTTATGTCCATAAAGGAGCGGGAGCTTATATTTGCGGAGAAGAATCTGCTTTAATGAATTCAATTGAAGGCAAGCGTGGTTATCCTCGTGTGAAACCGCCGTTCCCGGCTCAAAATGGTTTGTGGGGTTGCCC
>JAJYZL010000123.1 GCA_021799965.1 bacterium
AAAAGCGACTTAAGAGTATCCGGAAATGAATCTGTTACAAGAAGAAGCGGCTTACCTTCATAATATACAAATAGGTCTTTATATTGAGAATTTGAATAAAAGCGGTTGTAAATATCGAGCCCACAATATGCTGGGTTGGGATCTTTCAAATTGGGTGAATAAATACCATCCCATGTGCCTGCCCAAAAACAGATATACGGTGTCTTTTTGCCTTCTTTGCGCATTTGATATAGGGTTTGAACAAACACTGTTGCCGGCTCCTGAAAGACATCATAATAGTAATTTGCTGGACGGGTGCTCATACCATTCGTATCTTCAAGGATTATAAAGTCTATTCCGGCATCTGTAAGTTGTTGAATGTGTTTCCTAATAACCGTAGTGTCGTCTGAACGGTAATAGCCGGGAGCAGGCTCTGCCCAATAGTGGTTGGAATATGCTGGTCCCCACTGTGGATTAGTTGGATTAGCTTTGAGTATATTTGTAATATTATAAATAGGATTAGGATTGCTGTAGCTTCCTACAATAGGATTAAACCATAGAACATAGTAAATCGAAACTAAATTGGTTTTGTTTGTGATATCAAGTCCATTTTGTGGTAGTATGGGTTGAATATAAAAAAAACAAATAATCCCAATTGTTAATATGGTTAATAAAGTCTTATTCATAATTTGCTCCTTATGGCTAATTCTACTGGTAAAAATTTAAAAAGATAAAGTGGTTCCTTACATAAAGAAAGAAGCCACTTTTCTATCAATAATTATTTCAACTAATATTTCTGATTATTTTAGAAGTGTCATCTTCGGAACATCTCATTCGAATAGATACATTATAGCTTCGCTTGGCGCTCATTTTAGAAGTATCATCTTTCTTGTAACAGTGTAATTGCCGGAAGTAAGTGCATACAGATATATACCGGACGGAAGATTAGTTGCATTAAAATTAATGCTATGTTGACCTGCACTAAGATTTTCATTAACTAAGCTGGCAATTTTTTGACCAAGTATATTATAAATATCTAATTTAGTCATACCGGATTTTTGAAGACTAAAATTAATTGTGGTAGATGGGTTAAAAGGATTAGGATAATTTTGTGATAAGCTATAAGTTTTAACATCCTCGTTTTCTTTATCATTTATACCTGTCGGCGAACTATACAAATGAAATTCAGCTAATTGAAAATAAAAGCCACCATAAGTATCCGCGCTAAGCTTCGTTGCATCAATGCGTATATATCGGCTATTTACAGGAGCTGAAAAATTGAATATTTCTCCGTTATTATTTGCCGGAGCAGGGTAATTTGTGTAACTCTGCCCAGGAATATCTGTCCATGTAACTGTATCTGAGCTATATTGAAATTTAAAGTCTACGGGAAAACAATCTACCGTAGTACTAGTATCATTGTCTAATCTGGGGATTAATACAACTTTATTTACGCTTTGAGCTATTCCCTGATCTATATAAATCCATTCCTCCGCATTGGAATTGAAGTGAACGTCACTTGTCCAAAAAGTTAGGGGATTATTATCGAGCACATTACCGGGTCCAGCCCAGGTTACTCCAATCGATGATGCAACTGCAGTTAGAGAAGTAGTGGTAGAATTAATAAGCACCGATACCGTATTACTACCGCTATTTGTTACAACAATATCAGGCTTGCCGTCTCCGTTCAGATCGGCAACTACTACCGAGTTGGGTTTGGTTCCTGTAGTGAAATCTGTCTTTGCTGAAAAGCTTGCGGTAGTTGCACCAGGCAAAGTTGTGTTTAATAAAACCGACACGGTATTACTACTTAGATTCGCTACAACAAGATCCGGCTTACCGTCTCCGTTCAGATCGGCAACTGCAACCGCACGGGCGTTGGTTCCTGTTATAAAATCTGTCTTTGCTGAAAAGCTTGCTGTAGTTGCGCCGGGCAAAGTTGTGTTTAATAAAACCGATACACTATCATTACCTACATTAGCCACAACAAGATCTGGGTTGCCGTCTCCGTTCAAATCGGCTATTGCTACCAACACTGGTTTGGTTTCTGTAGCAAAATCTGTCTTTGCTGAAAAGCTTGCTGTAGTTGCACCGGGCAAAGTTGTGTTTAATAAAACCGATACGGTATTACTACTTAGATTCGCCACTACAATATCCGGATTACCATCACCGTTCAAGTCCGCGGTTGTAACCCAGAATGGGGTAGTTCCTGTGGCAAAATCTGTCTTTGCTGAAAAGCTTGCTGTAGCTGCGCCGGGGGATGTTGTGTTTAATAAAACCGATACGGTATTATCTCCTTGATTCGTTACAACAACATCAGGTTTACCGTCTCCGTTCAAATCGGCAACTGCTACCGCACGGGGCAAGGTTCCTGTGGCAAAATCTGTCTTTGCCGAAAAGCTTGCTGTAGCTGCGCCGGGGGATGTTGTGTTTAATAAAACCGATACGGTATTATCTCCTTGATTCGTTACAACAATATCAGGTTTACCGTCTCCGTTCAAATCGGCAACTGCTACCGTAGTGGGACTAGTTCCTGTGATAAAGTCTGTCTTAGCAGAATAGGTAGCGGTAGTTGCACCGGGTGATGTTGTGTTCATGAAAACCGATACGGTATTGCTACCTGGATTCGCTACAATAATATCCGGCTTACCGTCTCCATTCAGGTCGGCAATTGCTTCCGAGTTGGGGGTAGTGCCTGTGGTAAAATCTGTCTTTGCTGAAAAATTTACTGTTTGTGGTAGTATGGGTTGAATATAAAAAAGACAAATAATCCCAATTGTTAATATGGTTAATAAAGTCTTATTCATAATTTGCTCCTTATGGCTAATTCTACTGGTAAAAATTTAAAAAGATAAAGTGGTTCCTTACATAAAGAAAGAAGCCA
>JAJYZL010000124.1 GCA_021799965.1 bacterium
CAATCTAAGCAGGTGAACTTTATAAATGACGGTTCAGGAAGAAAGCCTTAAGAGGTTTCACCGCAAAGGCGCGAAGTAGTCAGTAGGCAGTAGGAAATAGGCAGTAGGCAATAGGAAAAAAAACATGTGACGAGTGACTTGTGACGAGCAAGAAAATAGGAAGGAATTTAAATAAGATTATTAAAATCTTTTATGAATCTTCACCGCAAAGACGCTGAGACGCAAAGATTATTTTCAGGAATGCCTGGTTAAAATATGAAATTACAGAATTTTAATATGGAGTTTCATGAAAATCAATCTAAGATTTTTTTTGAAAGTAATAAACGGTTTAAAGTAATTGCTAAAGGTCGAAGGTTTGGTCTAACTAAAGGTATGGCGAATTATAATATTTTGAGAGCTACGCAAAACGCTTTTACTATGCTTTGGGTCGATACGATTTATTCTAATATCGAAAGATATTATGAGCGATATTTTCTGCCGGTATTAAAATATTTTGATAAGCAATATTACCATTATTCAAAAAGAACTCAGCAGCTTTATATCGCTCATAGTGTAATTGATTTTCGCTCTGCCGATAGGCCTGAGAACTTAGAAGGTTACGGATATAATATCATTACTATAAATGAGGCCGGTATTGTTCTGAAAAACCGGAGGTTGTGGACGGAATCTATTCTGCCTATGACTATTGACTATAAAGCGGAGGTAATAATTGGCGGCACGCCTAAAGGAAAATATATTAGAAAAAATGAGAAGCATTTGTTTTATGAATTATTTCAAAAAGGAAATTATCCGGGTGAATGGGAGAGTTTTAATTTTTCAAGTTATGATAATGCGTACGTTAATATAGATGACGTAAAAGAAGTAGAAAAGGAATTACCGGCGTTCCTGCGTGAGCAGGAAATTTATGGGAAGTTTGTCGAGCAAAATGAAGCAGGGCTGATTAAAAATGAATGGTGGCGGTATTATAATACTGAATTAAATAAAAATGAAATTATAAAAAAGTTTCAGAGCTGGGATACTGCATTTAAGACGAAAGAGGAAAATGATTTTTCGGTATGCACTACGTGGGCGATGACTAAATCTCATTTCTATTTATTGGATGTCTTTCGGGAAAGATTGGAATTTCCGGAGTTGAAAAGGAAAGTTGTTGAACTGGCGGACATTTATGAAATAAATGAAATTCTGATTGAGGATAAAGCGTCCGGGCAATCTTTGATTCAAGAGTTGGAGCGGGAAACAAGGCTGCCGATAAGAAAAATAAAAGTCGATAAGGATAAGTTCTCAAGGTTTATTGCTATTACTCCCATGATTGAAGCGGGAAGAATATTTTTGCCGGAAAGCGCACCTTGGCTGGATACTTTCCTAAATGAGTTTGAGGAATTTCCGAATGGTGAGTTTGATGATCAAGTGGATAGCGTGACGCAAGCGATAAATGAGAATAAGTCCTCTGGGGTGGTGGATTATGCTGTTAGGACGGTGAATGTGAGATCGATACTAGGCAATAGGCAGTAGGGATTAAGCAGTAAGCAGTATGCAGAAGTCAGAAGACAGAAGTCTGAAGTCAGGAGAATTTTGAGACTGCCTGCGGCAGAAAGGTTTTTATCATTTAATTTAATGGAGTTATGATGAATCAAATATATTCTAAGAAAACATCAGTCAAATTGCTGGAACAGTTTGCTACCGGGAAGAAGGTTTATCAATTTTTTGATCTCTTCCCTACTCTGCCGGATCCGGATGAAATATTAAAACAAAATAATTATGATTATAATATTTTGCGGAATCTACTTTTGGACCCGCATCTTTATTCTGTCGTGACTCAAAGGAAAGATCAGGTGAAACAATTGGGCTGGGAGATTAGTTATGAAGGCTCTAAAGAAATTCAAGATGAGGTTGTGAATATTATTCAGGAAATAAATCTTCAGCAAATTATCGAGAATGTTTTGGATGCTGTTCTTTATGGTTTTTCTGTTTTGGAAATTAAATGGGAAATAAGGAAAGGTAAGATCATTCCGGTTTTTGCGGAGCAAAAGCCGCAGGAGTGGTTTATTTTTACAAGAGAAAATGAGTTAAGGCTTAGACGAGTTACGGGCGGGATGTATAAATTTGAGGAAGGTGAAGCGCTGCCGGATTTTAAGTTTGTGCTGGCACAAAATAATCCGAGTTATATAAATCCTTACGGAGAAAAGGTTTTATCGAAATGTTTTTGGGCGGTAACTTTGAAACGCGCCGGTATGGAGTATTGGCAAACTATGGTCGAGCGGTATGGGATGCCGTTTCTGATAGGTAGGTATAAATTAGGCGCGACTGAAGCTGATAAAACTTCGCTGTTGAATAGTCTTACAGATATGGTGCAAAATAATATTGCGATATTTGAGGAGCTGTTATCAATCGAAATAAAAGAGCCGCCGCGCTATGAGGTCGGCGATTTGTACCGGTATTTGGCTGACTTTTATAACAATGAAATATCAAAGGCGGTATTGACGGTAACTCTGACGACTGAGATGGGAAAGGTCGGCTCTTATGCGGCAACATCTGTTCACCGGGATATGATGGGTAATATGGGTGTAAGCGATAAGAAGCTTGTCGAAGGGGTGATAAATAAAATTATCAGTTATTACATGCAGCTGAATTATGGATTAAAGGACTCGCCGAAAATAAAGTTGTCAAAAAAGGAAAGCGTAATCGAGGCAAGTGTGGAGCGGGATAAAATACTGATGGAAATGGGTGTAAAGTTTACACGGGAGTATTTTATGAAGAAGTATAATTTGGGAGAGGGGGATTTTGGGGGAATTTTGAATTCTTAATTCGCCGCGGCGAATGAATTTTGAATTAAGGACATGGGAAACGGATTTTGAGTGA
>JAJYZL010000125.1 GCA_021799965.1 bacterium
AAACTACACAAAGCTTACTGATCTTGAGGCGAAACTTGGAATGTCCAAGAGCGTAGGACAAATCTTAAACCAGCAGAATAACTTAGTCCCAGCTAAATTTACATTATCTCAATTTAAAAATCCCTCACGGGGAAAATTTTTGACTAATATTCCCCCAAAATTTTAATCAACTTTTATTTTACAATAATAAGACTAAAAATCATGAATAAAGATATATTACACAAGGTTTCAATATGGACTTTATTTTTAACAATCGTATTTAGCTTATCATGCAATGCCCAAAAAAAATTTGATTCAATAGTCACTGGGAAAAAAGAAGAATTAAATTCTGTTAATAAACTTGTGAAACGAGTCTTAAAGGGAAAAGCTGATGACTTTAAAACAGAGTTGATCCCCACTGAAAAAGGTAAAGATGTTTTTGAAATTGATAAAAAGGGCGACCAGATAGTTTTACGCGGGAGTGATGGAGTATCAATTGCTAGCGCTCTTAATTTTTATCTTAAAAATATTGCGCATTGCGATATTACCTGGGATGGTACCAATCTTAATCTTCCCGATCCATTACCTCTACCAGATAAAATGATCAGAAAGGAAACGCCTTATAAATATCGCTATTATTTAAATTATTGTACTTTTAACTACACCATGAGCTGGTGGAATTGGAAGCGCTGGGAACGCGAAATAGATTGGATGGCGCTTAACGGTATTAATATGCCTCTAGCTCTTACAGGGCAAAATTATATTTGGTACAAAGTATATAAAAGCTTAGGATTTACCGATAAAGATTTGGAAGGCTTTTTTAGCGGACCAGCATATTTTAGCTGGTTTTGGATGGGAAACCTCGACGGATGGGACGGACCATTACCGAAAAACTGGATGAAAAGCCATGAAGTTCTACAAAAGAAAATTTTGGAAAGAGAAAGATCTTTAGGCATGATACCAGTCCTGCCCGCTTTTACAGGGCATGTACCTCCATCATTTAAAGATAAATTTCCCAAAGCAAAATTAGTAATAACAAGTTGGCTTGGTTTTCCAGAAGTAAATATTCTTGATCCAAACGAACCCATGTTTACTAAAATTGGTAAAAAATTTATTGAAGAAGAGACCAAAACATATGGCACTAATCACCTCTATTCGGCAGATATATTTAATGAAAATACACCACCGACAAATGACTCTACTTTTTTGAATAATGTAAGTAAAAAGGTTTACCAGTCAATGGCAGTTGCGGATCCGGAAGCTGTGTGGGTGATGCAGGGATGGTTGTTTTACTTTGCTGAAAAATTTTGGCAGCCCACACAGATGAAAGCTATGCTTAATGCAGTTCCTGATGATAAGATGATCATTTTGGATTTGTACAGCGAGAGGTTCCCCGTTTGGAACAGAACAGATGCCTACTATGGCAAACCCTGGATATGGAATATGCTGCACAACTTTGGAGGAAGGATTAATCTATACGGTCTAATGAATGATGTCGCCAAAGATCCCTCAAGTGCCTTGCATAATCCAAATTCCGGTAAAATGGTGGGAATTGGTCTCACGATGGAAGGAATTGGACAAAATCCTGTCATCTATGAATTGATGATGGAGAATGTATGGAGAGAAACCCCAATCGATTTAAATACTTGGTTAAAAGATTATATTTGGCGCAGGTATGGTAAGAAAAATGTGGATGCAGAAAAGGCATGGAATATATTAAGACAAACGGTGTATGCTGACACTATAACTGCAGGGGGTCCGGTATCTATTATAACATGCCTTCCAACTTTTAATAAGGACCCAGATTATGGTGGTAGAACGACAAAGCTTGCTTATTCTCCAATAAAGCTATTAAAAGCTTTGGATTATATGATTGAGGCACATGTTAATTTACAAAGTAGCGATGGATATCAGTTTGATTTAGTAGATATTACCCGTCAGGTGTTAGCCAATTATGCCAGTGTTATTCAACAACAATTTGCAGTAGATTATAAGAAAAAAGACATAACTTCTTTCAAAAAACATACCCAACAATTTATAGAATTGATAGATGATTTAGATCGACTATTGGCTACGCGAAAGGAATTTTTACTGGGCAGATGGCTGGATAACGCTAAAAAATGGGGAACTAATGAAAACGAAAAGAAATTGTATGAGAAAAATGCCCGCGACCTCATCACACTTTGGGGAGATGGAGATGAAGATAGTGCTTTGCCAGACTATGCATGCAAGCAATGGTCGGGAATGCTGGTAGGTTTTTATAAACCTCGCTGGCAGCAGTTTTTTAAGGTGGTAACCAGTGCAATGGAAAAAGGGAGCATACCCGATCTTAAAAAATTTGAAGAACAGATTAAAAAATGGGAGTGGGCTTGGGTGAACGGGCACGAAATTTATTCCACTAAGCCCCATGGTAATCCCGTTGCTACAGCTTTGAAAATGTATGAGAAATATGCTTATCAAATTAGCCAGGCTTATTCAAATGCCGATAAATAAAACTTATTTCTATTAGGGATGAGTTCACTCTAAAAAGGGTATAAAAATTTTTAATCAATTTAGCAGAGTAATTAAATGCAGTTAAACTATATAGATTTCATAGTAATAGGGCTTTACTTTTTATTTAATCTTGGTGTAGGATTCTATTTAAGGAAGCGGGCAACCCAAAGCGTCAGTGACTTTTTTATCTCCGGAAGAAATGTTAGCTGGTGGCTAGCCGGTACATCAATGGTTGCGACTACCTTTGCAGCCGATACCCCCCTAGTAGTATCGGGACTAGTTGCAAGAAACGGAATAGCAGGAAATTGGATATGGTGGAGCATGGCGTTTAGTGGAATACTTACAGTATTTTTCTACGCAAAGCTATGGCGCAGAGCCG
>JAJYZL010000126.1 GCA_021799965.1 bacterium
ACATCTTCTCGTCCCACAGACCACTATGCCTGGCAGGTATCCATCGTGCTTTGGATACTCGTCATCATCATGTGTTGGATGCTGAACATTATCGATGTTCGAATTTTACTGTAAGTTACAACACCTGATCATATATATCCTTGGAAACGTTTAAGTGAGTGTTCTTTAGATATTTATGCTTCAACATATCACGCCTCTTAAATTAATTATTGTTGGTTTTTCATCGCAACTGCGAAAATCTTCACGTCAAAGGTTCCATCCACGGGATTACCTGCACCCCTGGCAATTGTTAGTCCATAATATGGATAGACAGTACCAGCTACAGTATAACTTCCTATAATACGCGTCTCGCTGCTATCTTTTTTTACAAGAGTATCAATAGTAGTTCCTGTTCCACCCGGGGTAAAATATCCTTTTAATATTAACGTCTGGTTAGCATTACCCGTAACACTGGTGTCATAAGCTGAATAATTAAATTTTATTGAATCACCATATGCCGGCAAAGAGAATGCACGCGTGCTAAGGCTTGTTGAGGATTGTACACCTGCAATATCATATACTTCAATACTGCGGCTTACAGTAACAATATTCTTAGTCTTATCTTTAATAGAATTATCTACAAAGGTCTCATACGGTTTTAATATTACCGCATCTCGCACAATCTGCGCAAAACTAGTTATACTCAAAGCAATTACTGCTAAAAGTATGATCGATAAACGTTTCATATTTGTTTTCTCCTTAAAAAACAGGGCTATCAACAGATAGCCCTTTTGATTAAATCTTATTTATTAGTTAAACTTTTGATCCGACGTTCTTAAATACCACTACTCTTTTAGGATTATAAAGTATTGGCGTACCGTAAAGTTTTTGTAACCACCTAGCTGCCTGATCACCTACAATAGGTAAAGGCATTTTAACCATTGGTAATAGTTGTTTAAAGTCTAATACCTGATCGAAATTCCAATCAAACATAAATGCATAGGTTGTATCCGGTATCTCGCTACCATCATCAACTGCTGGAGCACCCAAAGCATAGGTATCCACATAATGATAGTCAGTTAGCAAATTCGAAGAACTTAATCTTCGGTAAACATCGAATGCAGTGGCTTGATAAGGAGCTGCGGTACCATTATCAGCAAGTGCAAATGTAGCATTCTGTCCTGCTTGTATTTGATTGTTCTTTACTTCAAAAGCAACACCTGCTCCATAAGGAGAAATAGGTACAAAAGCATAATCATAAGTAGCGGGAGTTAAGGTAGAGCTTGCATCGGCAGTTGGGGTAACTGTCGCTGTTGGCGCGCTTAAGGTTGCTGGCGGATTTGCTCCGACTGCTGCAAAAGCAGTTTGGTTACTGTTTGTGCTCGGATATCTTCCAAACATATTAAGGTATTTTTCGCCCTTATGTCTTAGGAATACATCTGTGGTCATTCTGCCTTCAGCATCTGAAAGTTCAAACTTCTTAGCGGAAGCTACGATTGACCGAATGTCATTATTACCAACAAAATATTGTTTATTGGCGATCAATCCATCCGTATAACCCTTAAAGGCTTCTGGTGCAATCCATGCTCTTAAATTTTTAGGATCTCCGTATTTACTTTGTATTACCTGTCCGCCTAAGTTGAAGTCCTCAGGAGTTAATACGCTACCTTTTTTATCAATAACGTTCTCGGTAATGTCTGCGCCGATTCTATTATAGAACTGGGTTAAAAATCCATTAAAGTCTGTTGAAATATTTGCTGAATTCGCGAAGAAGCATTTTACATCCAAACTTCTTACTATAGCGGTTGCCTTTGCTCTTGTCATAAGAGTAACAGCATCGACTATGCTATCAATTACTGTAGCCGGGTAAGTTACGGAACCTACTGCGCCTACGTATTTGGTAGCTTCAAATTCTCTTTTCAAAACTTCGTTATATTCGTTAGGTAGGCCACCCTCAAGATAAGAGTCGGCTTGCCCTAAGTCTTGCAAGCTAGCAAATTCTTCAATTGTTGATTTTCCTTTTGATTTCTTTAATTCCGGCCAAAAGGTTGCCGTCTTCTCGTTAGCGCTCACCCATTTAAGAGTGCTTTCTAACGAACTAATTCTAGGCGCACCAAATCCAACCTGATCGCTTACACCATGCTCGTACCCTACGGTCAAAGCCTTCTGTAATTCTTTCAGATTTTGCGCTGTATCGGATTGGGAAAATGTCATTTCCCCAAACAATAATTGCTCGTCCATTTTTAAATTCCTTCTATAATTTTGTTAATTATTTACTGACTATATATTCAGTATGTTAATTTCTTACTTAAACAATTCGTTAGCTTTTGCCTTCATTAAAGGCTCAATGTTTTTCGGTACAGTACCAGATACCTCAAATTGAGTAGCAATTGTATCACTGATCTTGCCTTCTTCAATGAGTTTATCAATTATCTGCAATTCGTGTCCCTTAACGAGATCATTACCATTACCTTGATTGTTATCTGCTATTTTGATTCCAGCTAGATAATCCTGTGTACCAGGTACGGGTTTATTCATTAAAACTTTGGTTAATGTAGCGAGTCCTTTTTCAAGGGAATTCACTTTGTTAACAGCTTCGGTTGCCATTTCTGTCGAATAATTTTCATTTGTCAACATCGCAATATTAGCTTCTGTTGCAGATGCTACGCTTTTTGCGAGTTCTTTTACTTCTTTGTCGATTATTTCAAGTGCCTCAAGGACTTTTAGCGAAACATTCTGACTCTCGCTCAAAAAGCCCGTAACATCGACTTCGTTTGTTTTTGGATCAACTTCAACTGACTTGGCAAGTTTTTTCTTATGCCCGTCAATATTAAAATCAATCTCCATTTTCTCAATG
>JAJYZL010000127.1 GCA_021799965.1 bacterium
AAATCTCATTATTACTACTTTTGATGTTTTCACTTCCGGTATTCCCGCAAAGTAACTTCAAAGTATTATCTTCGGATTTCAGATCTATAGTTATCGAATATACTCCAAGTTATTCAGATACCTCTGTTATTACAATCAAAAACCAGAAATTTATTAAGGTTAGCGTTAGCGGCGGGTATGTTTCAAAATCTGAACAATGGGGAGTGCCGGCAGTTCCGGAAGTAAATCTAAATATCGGCGTACCTGCTGAAGTTGGAAATACAATTCAAATTATTAGTAGTTCATTCCAAACTCTGAATGGAGACATTGCTCCAAAGCCAAAATTTACAAAGAATGGCAAGCTAAATAATTATGAATATGTTATTTCAAATGATTACTATAATTACAAGCCTAATCCTGAAGTTATTTCTTTTGGGAAATATGGGATAATGCGAGGAATTCCGAGTCAAAGTTTTGTCCTTTATCCGGTTTCTTTTGATCCCTCAAGCAATAGCATCAAGCTTTATACGAAAATTGTTTTCCAAATTAATTATTCGAATCAACAGGTGATAGCAAGTAAACCCGCGGGAAATTTTCTAAACGGAGTCTTGATAAATTTTAATGTAGCTAAATTTTGGATAAAGCCTCAGACAAAGAACCGCATGGCTAAAGGAATTATTAACAGCGTACTTTCGAATGGAACTTGGTACAGATTTGAAACACCCACCGAAGGAATTTATAAAATCACTAAGTCAATGCTTCCTTCGTTTGGAATAGATCCTAACACTGTTGACCCTCGCACAATAAAAATTTATAACAACGGCGGGAAAGCATTGCCTGAAGATCCTAATGCTGCCCGTCCTTCAGATTTGGTTGAGAACGCCATTCTTTACGTAGGTCAAGATAATGGGAAGTTCAACGACGGAGACTATATACTGTTTTATGGAAGAGGGACGGATTTTTGGGACTATGACTCCTCCACTCAGTCGATCATAAGATTTCATCATCCTTACTCGAATCAAAATTATTATTGGATAACATCCGGTGGTAGTAATGGTAAGCGTATTCAGTTGCAGCAAAGTTTGAATGTTTCAAACTACTATACTCAAACATCCACACAAGCTTTTAAAGATTTACAGCAAGATAAAATCAATATCGGCAAAACCGGAAGAGAATATATGGGAGATAACTTTTCGCCATTATTATTGATTACGTCAAGAACTTATATAAATAAGTTAGACGGCAGAATAGATAACACACCGATAAATTATAAAATTAGTTTTGTTAATTCATCATCTGAAACCGTCGGCCTCCAAGTTAATGATAATTCCACGCAGATTATAAATCAAAATTTAGTAGGTTGGGGAAGTTATGAATATTCCTATGGCGTCCCTTATGTTTTTACCGGGACATATAATGGCGTACTGCCGAGCAACCAAAGCGTATTGAAATTCATTTTTACTCCGACCACAGCACATTCGTTGGGCTATCTTTATTACTTTGAAATTTATTATCAGGGAATGCTTCAAGCTGCTAACGATAATCTTCTTTTCTTTTCAAAAGACACTTCATCCACAATTGAATATGATCTTTCCGGCTTTTCATCCAGCAATATTCAAGTATTTAACGTCTCCGATTTTGCAAATGTTAAATTGATTTCTAATGAAAACATAAGCGGCGGCGACTGCAAATTTCAAGCGCAAGAAACCTCCGGTCATGTATCAAAATATTTTGCTGTAGGTAATGGGAATTATATTACTCCGGTCAACCCTGTACAAATTTCAAATTCAAATATTCATTCAATTCAACCCGGCGCTAAATTTATAATTATTACGGATAAAACATTTGCCGATGCAGCTCAAAGATTGCAGTCATACAGAGAAAGCCAAGCCCCTGTGAAAATTTCGACTGATGTAGTGTATATGGACCAGATTTATAATGAATTTTCCTGCGGACAAGTTGATCCTACTGCGCTTAGAGATTTTATTAAATATGCTTATGATAACTGGCAGATAAAACCTCAATATGTTTTGTTCTTCGGTAAAGGTGATTACGATTGTAAAGATGTTGAAGGCTTCCATCAAAACTATGTTCCGACTTTTGAAAGTGTTGAATCTTTTGATCAAATATATTCATACAACACAGATGATTATTTTACAGAAGTTGATGGCAATGATCAGGTTATTGATTTGGCTTACGGAAGAATAACCGTTACTACTCCTACCGAAGCAAATGACATTGTTACTAAAATTATTCAATATGAAACCAACAGCGAAAAAGGTACCTGGCGTAATTTAATTACCCTTGTCTCAGACGATGGATGGGCAGATGCCACATACGAAGGCTCCGAGCATACAGCACCTAATGAATTGCTGGCTAACACAATAATCCCACCTTCATTTGATTTACAAAAATTATATATGGCTGCTTATCCTGTAGTTTTGACAAGCGTAGGGAAAACAATACCTGATGGGAACAAAGCTATTGACAATGCAATTAATAACGGCACTCTTATTCTAAATTATGTAGGGCACGGCAATGATCAACAGTGGGGACATGAGATATTTTTCTAAAATAATGGGTTAATTCTTCTGGCCGTGCCTTTTGACTAAATTCATCAAAATTTTTATACTCACCTTTTGGAATAACTACGATATGTATAGGAGCAACAGGATTTATATCATTTATGGCAATAATATATTCATCTTCATAAACCTTAGAAGATGGTATTTCCCCTCTGATTATTTTAGCAAAAATGTTATTCGTATCGTACATATGATATTTATTATATTTTTATTCGTATCATTAGATATTAGCTCTTATCATATACTTCAGCTCAGCTTCTTCTTCAGAA
>JAJYZL010000128.1 GCA_021799965.1 bacterium
AGAGAGCTGGAATTGCGCGATGCACAGTCAAAGGAGCTCGAATCGAGACTGAAAGAGATAGAGATTAAACTATCAAGAAAACAAGATCTTATAAAAGAAGTGGATAAAGAAGAGAAATTCCTGAAGGTAGTATCCAATCTGCGGGAGGATATAAGAGACATAAGGGAATACGTGAGAAACAAATTCATAAACGATTTCAGGGCGCTTTTCCAGCAGAGATTCAATGAGATAAGAAACGAAAGCGACTATGTTGTGGATATAGACAACAATTACAATGTCACTGTGCTGATAAACGGGGAAACTAACGACGCCAGAACGCTGTCCGGCGGCGAGAAGACCTCAGTAGCGTTAGCTTACAGGATGGCACTTTCATCCATAGCTTCCTTATTGGGAGGGGTAAGCGAAAACGAACTTCTGATAATGGATGAGCCGACTTCTGGGTTGGATAAGGAGGACGTAAATTCCCTGACAAACGCGATAACAAAATTAGTTGACATAAAGCAAATAATAATAGTAACCCACGAAGACAATATGAAAAATATAGCCGATAATCTGATAAGCATAAGAAAAGAGAGCGGAAAGTCGATTATAAGCTACTCTGGCTAATTATTATGATAGGTGAGTGGAAAGTTTGCCGACGAAACTATAGTATTTAGGCTTCTAGTCTTTTAATTGGAGAATTAAATGAAGATGTAATAGAGGGAAGATGATCATGTATTCGCCGCTTGGAATGTGAAATTTAATGGACCGGTATAGTTTTGGGCCGGAGATAAAACTGTTACGGTTATATTTGTGGTAGAGTCCGCAGGTATATAAACGCCAAATACCGGGTAGGATTTAATTATCTTGAATGTGTCTGGTAATGAGGAGATATTCAATACTGTAACTAATCCCTTGAATGAAATTGGCGGGAAGAATTTAAAGGTAAATGTTACATTAAACGGCAGTCTACCATCCATAAGAAATGGTGGATTATCTATCGACTTCGGTAAATTCCTAAAATAGTAACTTATAGATAAGCCAGGCACACTGCTTTGCTCTTGGCTTCTATTTGAATAATTCAGAGAAAGCGAAATATTCTTTATGTCTACATACACATTTGTTAAAGGCGAACCAGTACTATTAGTTATTTTGCTGGTGGTGGAATTTAACAGCTTGATCGTATGGTTGCTATTAAGTATGGAACTATTAGAATGGTGGAAAAAAAGCAACACTAATATGGCTACTGTAATAATCAGAAAAAAAATCAACACTATCGGTTTTTTGTTTCTCTTGGACTGCGGGGTTGTTTGAATGTTTGTTGTTTGAGTAAAATCACTCGTTTCGGGGGGTATATTATTCGGCGGAGATAAATTATCTGTTGTATCGTTGTGATCTTCCATATTCAAGTGATGTTTGTATACACGTAAAGCGACGATGGGAAAGACGAAACATTCTCTATATCAGCATAACCAGGACTAATCGGATTTGAAAAAACACTGGCGGCAGTTACATTATTTGGTAGAGGACCGTTAGTCCAAACGCTCAGATTTACGGGCCCGATCCATACCCCGCCGGTAATAGAGAACCACGGCCCATCGCAGGCATGATCATAGGCGCTATCCAAAGAAATCTCATACAAGCCTGGTGTTAAAGATACGGTTTCCTGTATTCCTACATAAGTTCCACTACTAATAAAATTAGCATCCAAAAACCTGTTACAGCAGCCTGACCATGTTAAATTACTGTTATAAGCCGGTGCAAATGCATTCTCCCAATTCCCATAACCGCTTCCATTGAAGGCCGGTCGGATATAAGTGGAAACTGTGTCATCGGCGGCTTCTCTAAACGTTACGATTTTACTCAAATAGATATATCCATAAAATTCCCATCCATTGCAAAGATTTGCAGAAGTCCTGCAATTTATAGTGTAAACACCATTATATTGATTCGTTATTGGCGCCAATACGCCTTCTGTAATGCCAAAGACTTTCTGTCCTATATAACAACCCTGGCCCGCACCACCAGTGTATGCAAGACCCCCTGTGAAGTTCAAATTGGCTGAAGTAGAAACGGTGCCCCTAACTATACCTGATGAATAATATGGTCCGGGGAGGGGAGATCCCGGTTCTGAATAAGTCACTATAACATTTGAAGAATATACAGAGCCGGCAGAAGAGCAAACATACGGCAGTACAAATGCCCCAACAGAACCGGGAGAGATGAACGAATTAGCTGAATTTGGAGATATCGAATATTCTTTGTTATTTACCGTGTAGTTAAGATAAGTTACATTTATTGTTGTTCCAATGCTGTTACCAAATTGAATGACCATACCGGCATTCGGTAAGCACTCTGCCGTAACCGAACCTAGATTGGAGAAACCCGTTATTGTTGTTGACAGTGATGATGAAGGAGAGAAGATACCTAAGGAATATAGGACCGCTGCTACTATTACTATTACTAGTATGGCCCAGCCATACGTCATCATGTATTCTAATGCTGATTGCGACTTGTGCGTCAGGCCCATACAATAGAGAAATGGTAAGTAAATAAATACATTTTCTAAGAACGTTGCAATTAATTTGACAGTTTTTATAGCCTCATACACTTTTATATGGGATACATTCTATAAAAGATATATGAACGAATGCTATCCAGAAAGATACTGTGGATACCAACTCTCACTATACAATTTCGCCGGAGCGGTAAAGAAACTTTCTAGTCTTGATAAACTCATAAAAAACCTGTTAGAAAAAACTAACATCGGGTATTACATAACCCCTGAAGAGACTAAGCCAGATTACCATATAACTTCCACGTATGATTGTCCGAATTTGTTAGAA
>JAJYZL010000129.1 GCA_021799965.1 bacterium
GGATACTAAGGGCTTATACAGAGTCCATGAATTTATGAAAGTTGAACAGGTTGTTATATGTAAAGCCGACGTTGAAGAAGCCAATAAACTTCAGGAAGAAATGGTTGGTATTTCAAAAGAAATGCATGAGGAGCTTGGTTTTAATTACAGGCAGCTTAAGATTTGCACGGGCGATATGTCTGCCGGAAAGTATAAGGCCTATGATCTTGAAACTTGGCTTCCCGGTTCCAATAGATGGGCAGAAACAGGTTCGGCAAGCGACTTTTTGGACTGGCAGGCCAGAAGGTTAAATGTTAAGTATGTAGATAAAAATGGCGAGAAGAAATACGTTTATATGTTGAACAATACAGCTATGCCGTCTCCTCGTCCTTTTATGGCTATCTTGGAAACTTTTCAAACAAAAAAGGGGACCGTTAAGATCCCCCAGGTTTTGCAGAAATTCACCGGCTTCGATGAGATAGGACCTACAAAACCTTAAACCGTATCAGAGCGCCAATTAAGTTCGTGGCATTGTAAAAAATATGGAGCGCAACGGCCGTTTCCAGACTTTTTGTTTTTAAAACGGACCAGCCGAATATCAAGCCAACAAAGAATGCATCCAGCGGAAAAGCATGTCCGCCGCCTTCTATTTTTGCCCAATAATAAGTGGGAATGATTATGCATGTCCAGGCGACTATTTTTCCGAGCGCCCCCGCTTTATCTAACCCGGGCCAAAGCAAGATCAGAAGTCTTACCGGTCCCCTGTATAAGAATTCCTGAGTTAGTGGTGCAATTACCAGCAGTTCAAATGCCAAGTCTTTTAATGGCGTTTCTTTTATAAAGCCGGCAATTGCTTTCACTTCTTCCAGATTTTCTATCCTAAGTAATTTACTGAATACATCTATGGGAATAGCGACTATTACAATTAGGAAGAAAGCCAGAAGAAGAGGAGATTTTTCTTTAAAAAAGCCGCTAAATTCAGTCAGCTTTTTGGCGAAAGTATTCATAAGCTCCTCCTTTTCTGATAAGATTATATTAAGTTCTAATTTTAGGATAGATATAAGACAATCCGCTGTCAAACATGTTTTTATAAATAATTATTGAATTTTTAATGACTCGGTATGCAAATTTATTCGGATAAAAAAGCGGCCGCCAGAAGGAAAAGAATTTTTAGGATAAAAATTTATTTTTTGATATTTTTTGCCGCCTTGGTATTATTCGGCATTTATTATGTTCTTATATATTCTTCGGTTTTTAGAGTAAAAGCCATAACAGTTAATAATAATAGGTTTTTTTCTGAATCCGATATTTTGGAAATGCTTAGACCTGTCGTTTTGAGCGGAAAGATTGGCAGTATGGCCGGTTTTGATAATTTATTCTCTTGGTCGTCGGGAAAGATAACTGTATCTAACCTGGCAATTACAGATATAGACATTGAAAAGAATTGGTTCCAAAGGACGATAAATGCAAATGTAGATGAGAGGCAAAGATTTGCGATCTGGTGCTTCAATGCCGGTCAAGATTGTTATTGGATGGATAAGCAAGGAATTATTTTTACCGAAGCGCCCTCAACGGAAGGATCCTTGGTTTCAGTTGTTTTTGATTCCAGAAACGAGGATCTGGCTTTAGGTTCAGGCGTTGAAGATGACAGATTTATGGGTAATTTAATATCTATTTTGGAAAACCTGGATACGCTTGATCTTCAGATAGATAAAATAAATTTTAATAACGATCTTCAAGAATTAATCGTGTCGACGGTTGGTGGGCCGACGATAACATTCGGATTAAGATTTGATAGCGCAAAAAATCTCTCACTCATTAAAGATTTGAATTATAAAAATCTTAAATTTATAGATCTGAGCGTAGAGAACAGAATTTATATTCCGTCGAAGTAAAACTTTTTATTTGTCCAGTTTATAAATAAATATCGATGTTCCCACCACATAATCAGGCGAAAGCGGATTTTTTAGCCACAAATATTCATCTTGCGGATTGCGGTTAAGATCGGGAGCGGCTTTTTGAATGGCACTTTGGATCGTATTATCCGAAACGGCCAGCCATTTTATGCCGCTTTCCATCGGATTGCCGTATGACGAGCTCCAATCCACTTCTTTATTCCCGAGATAATATTTTGGATTTCCTCCGCCAAAATAATCAACGGCAATTTTGTCTATTTGCATTCCGGATGGGGGATTATTAACAAAGGCATTCAATCTTTTAAGATCCTGGCCCCAATCAAAATTGGAATCTGCGACATATTTGTATCCGCCCGATGTCCCTCCAAAAAATTCATTAAATCTGGAAAGGAAATATGGATAAGCCGAAAAAGCGCCGATGATAAGCCAGAAAACAAGCATTGCCAATAATAAAATTTTTACGAACAAATTTAGCATCTTGTTCATAGAATTTAAAAACCTTTCCGCTAATCCGTCTGTGATGGATTTTGGTGAAGAAGCAAACCATTTTTTAATGGACTGAGAAGTTAAGATATAAATAAATGGGAGTGTGGGCATGATATGTCTGAATCCTATATTGAGCGTGCTCGTCATGCTGTAGCCCCAATAGCCGAGCGCGAAAAGCAGCATTGTAAATTCTGATAAATTAGTGGCCAAGTAGTCAGAAAAACCGGTCTTAATAGAATCTATTCCCTTTAAGGATTTTTTTATAATTCGATATAAAGCATAAAAAAAGCCGAAGAAAATCATAATAAGTGTCGGCAAAGTTTCTTTCATTAAGAAAACAATCGGAAAATAAAATGTATTGCCTGATTTTGAAACTTCCCCGAGGAAATAAGCGGTGTTTCCGCCGGAAGATCGCTGCATAACCATCAATACTCCGAGAAGATA
>JAJYZL010000130.1 GCA_021799965.1 bacterium
CGGATTTAATTCCCCCAATGTCTTCATAATAATAAACAAGGTTATCAAAAACTTTGTTACTTATTTCTTTACTGTGGGAACGGAGGCTTTTTTGAAGGAAACCTTAATCGTATAATCTTTTGTAACATGAGCAAATGAATATTGCGTGCCTTGAAAGGTTACCGGCTCGCCGTTCACGAGAACAGTATCAATTTCATATCCATCATCTGCATTAATATTATAGGTCTGTCTGTTTCCGTATGCAACCGAAACGTTACCGTAAGGGGAAATGATCCCGTTTTCGCCAGCAGTAGCAGTAATAATATTGGTGCATGTTCCTACATTATTCCAAAGCGGGTTGTTTCCAGGCACATAAGGAATCAACTTAAAATCATTCACTACATTCAGCCATGTAGTGTAATTCTCTCCATGTTCGCCTGCACTTGCGTAATCGACCAGCGACACGGTTTTCCCGGCGGTAGTTTTTACTAAACCATAAAACCAAAAATCTTTATTTTCTTCAAAAACGATTTTCTCCACAGTCGAAGCCTTCAGTTCATAACCAGAAACTATAGAGGTATCCAAATCCATAGCTAAAAGAATTGGGCCGTAATAGATGGAAGCTTTACCTAAACATTTATCGTCGCCAACCCAAAAATGAATCGCCATATCAAACTTAATCTCTATGACATCGCCCGTCTGCCACACGCGGTCTATCACATAGTAAGCACCCGGCATAACATTGGCGCAAGCTTCACCATTGACCTTGACCACTGTATTTGCTGACCAAGTCGGAATGCGCAGGTTAAGCTTAAATTGCTCACTTTTATCCATTGTGAAGGTGATTTTATCTGTCCCGTTCTTGGGATACTCTGTCTCTTGTAAAATCTTAATGCCGGTTCCCTTAGGTGTTTTTGTCTCCGCATTCGACGACCCATAATAGTTAAGGTACAGATTTTCCGCGTCGGTCAATACCGCCCATTCAGTTAACTGGCTGATACCTCTGTTCCCGTTGGCTTGGCAACAGCTAAGTTGTTTACCTCCCTCGAAGCCATGTCCTGCCAGTGTGATTAAGGCTGATATTCTGGAGCCGTTGGAATAGTTCATATAGATAAAATCATGGTCACCAAGAAGGCTGCCCAGTGCTGCGTTATAGTAGGCAATTTCAAGTTCATCGGCCACATATGAAATCTTGCTGACCTTTAGATATTCGGTTGAATATGCCATCCAAGCCACAGTGGCACACGTTTCGCTACCGTTGCCGTATACATTTCCAGTCGAACCCTCTCCCGTACCAAAGCTTCCGGTATTATGTCTGTCATACTGTATAATGCTCCACCAGTAATGCTCCAAAGCCTTATAATACTCTTGGTTCTTAGTTATTTGATACAAAGGCGAAAGCGTCATAAGCGTGTGCAGGCTTTCCCATCTCGTTTGGTTCGATTGGTAAAACGCCTTTTCCTCCTTCGCCGCTCCAAGCCAGTCACAGGCGAGCATCGTCTTAGTGTAAAAGTCATAGTATTTAAGCTTCCACTCATTCAAAACAATGCGCTCGCACGCCTCAAGATACTTTTGATTACCGGTTTCTTGATACAAAATCGCGAAAGCATCACTTATTGCAAAATTACACTCTGCCCAGTTTTGGGAAACAAACGTCTGATTTTCCGTAATAAAGAAATTATAAATGCAGTCCGCGGCCTTGATTGCGACATCAAGCGCGTCTTGGTTGCCGGTTGCTTTATACCATTGATATAAACCATAAATGCAGTGGTATTGTCCCCATGTATCCCACTTGTTCGTATCCAAATTAAATCGCGTGCTCGTAGACCATGGACCAAGGTATCCGTCAGCTCCTTGAACTGACTTAAACATTTGAACCATCTTATTTCCTGCTGCCAGTGTACCTGGATTGCGGAACGCACGATATGTCTGAGCCATGCCGGTGAGTATTTTACCCGGGAATTCGCCGTGCCACATACACTTGGCTAGAGTATTACTATCCGGGTGGGCAAAAGCTTCAAACATGTTTGGATTATCTGCAAAGACGTGTTGAAGCCATGCGGAATCGTTCGCCGCAAGTCTCTTTCCGGCGTAGCCACCCAGATTTAAATTGGTTAGGTAATTTTCACTGGCACTAAGTGCCGGAATCGCAAATTTAGTTACAGAAGCTGATTTTTGAGAAAAGCCATCGTTCCATAATAAGATAAACATTAAGAAAACAATTTTAATTATTATGATTGATGATTGTTTTTTTGACATTATATAAAGCTTTTTCTATGCTTATTAATTTATTGTCTTATTTTTAATACTTTGATTCTTTGATATAAAATGATAACTGCCCGAACTGATCTTATAGACCGCTCTACCATTTTCTAGCTTTACAAACTTCACTCCTTCCGCCCTGGAAGCCTCTCTTCCGCTTTCCGTTACATCGCCTTCCTTTTCAGCAGGAACATATATGGTCGCCGTTGTGTTTGCAGGAATACTTATCTCCCAGTTAAACTTACTCCCTCTTATATGCCATTCACTTTTAATTAGTCCGTACATTGAAAGATACGACGCTTTGACAAACTTTAGATTTCCTACAGGATATGGTTTCATTATAATGTCCTTGTATCCCGGATTTGCAAGATCGGATTTAATCCCCGCAAGATCTTGATATAACCAAACGATTAAATCTCCAAGCAACATTACATGATTGCCTGAATTCATATCTGGTGCAGCAGTATTACCATTCCACAGTTCCCATATTGTCGTTGCCCCGTTTTCTATCATATATCCCCAGCTTGGATATGTTGTGTTTTCTGCTATTTTAAGTGCTAACTCCGGTCTTCCG
>JAJYZL010000131.1 GCA_021799965.1 bacterium
GAACAGCTGATCCAGTGGATGGAGGAAAGACCTAAGGGTGTAGCCAATATTTTTGAAGTGGAAGGTAGCAACGAAATCATTGTGGTGATACCGACATCGGACTTCAATGGAAAATATGCCAAAGAATGCAGGGAAAACATATTTACAGGGTTGCACATCATATTTGTTGAAAGCGGTGGTAGAGAGGACTTCTATTTTAATTACGCACATAATTGTAACGTAGGGATAATGAAGGCAATGGAGTATAATCCAAAGTGGATTGTTGTGTCAAATGACGATAAGTATAAAATAAATGATATACAGATTCTTTCTAATGAGCTCAGCAAAAGAAACGGTTGTCACGAGCTTCTTTTTCCAGGTTTTTTTCCAAAGAGTTCTTACGAACATAGTTTAAATAAATTGAATCTAATAGGGGGAATCATCTTGGCGATTTTAGGGCGAAAATTTTTAGCAAGAAAAAAAGGTAGATCAAGGAAAATTGCCATTATAAATAGATTTAAAATTAGAGTTAATACCGGGTTTAACAAATACATTGATAACAGATTATTTACAAAGAAAATTAGGAAATATCAAGGAGATATGGAGATGCTAATTTACTCCAGGTATATTTTCGAAAACTACGGCAACATTCTGTTCCTTGACGAAAAGTACATAAATGGAGTAGAGGATCAAGACCTTCTACTCAGGTTTAGCCTACACAACATCCGAACAGAAAAGATAGAGTTTAAAATAGGGCTTTATTACAATTCATCATTAGGCTCCTCAGAATCTAGGCATTTCAGAGATTTGGCAAATATAATTTATTTTGATGAAAAGTGGCGTTCAAAGGAGTATAGATTTAAGGAAAATAGATTAGGGTAAGAAAGCATGTCGAATTTGTTGAAAGAGACCAAAAAACTGACCAAAGAGAGTGGATGTACGCCAAAACATCTCCAGTTCCCATCCGCCTTGCTTTTAGATTTGGGGATCGCAACAGTCTTTGAAAAGAATCCGGTGACATTTGCATTTTCTGGCAAAGAACTTAGGTTTCGAATATTTGATAATCCAATATCTTCGTTTGATATTTTGGAACTAATTCATAGAAGAATTAATTTTGGATGTACGGTAATATTATTTTATTCCAAACGGCTAACTGATAAGTATATTATACTGCACAAAAACATACTGAAATCATACGATAGAATTTATTTTTATTTGAAGGGTAATGATCCAACTTTAAAAAATGAGTCTTATTTTCTTGAAGCACATGACAAGCTTTCATTTGAAAACAAAATCAGATTGGTCACAAAAGATATTTTTGGAGGTACCTTAATATGTTTTTCGAAACACTGCGTTTCTTTAGCGGTACTCGACCCCGTTATTTTTGAGTGGCTAATAAAAAATGGAATCGAGATAGAATACTCAGCGATCAATTCAAAATTTGTTTTTAAAGTAATTAAATCTTTTGGGTTGGAAACAGTAATATGGCACTACGACGGTGTTAATCAAGAGTCGTTAGAGGATAACGGCTTCCAACTTTATGGGAGAGCGTCATAAATGGCTATATATTCTAATCAATCCAATATTATCAAAAAGGTTCTATTTATTTTGGATTAGCCTTTGTCAGAGTGGAAAGGAACCCAGAGAGCAATTTTCGAATTTGCCAATTATCTTCATGATTTGGGATTCCAAGTAACACTTCTGGAGAATAGCGGTAAAAGTGGATACGGTTTGAATTCCGATATAACTGTACCCTTCAAAAATATAAGTCTGTCATTTAATCGTTTTGAAACTACCAAAATTCTGCGTAATATCATTAGAATGGAAAAGCCAGATTTAATATACACTGCAAACATTATTAGCCCTTTTATTCCAACATTTGGAGTAAGGACTGTGTTTGGAATGCATTCTCTAAATGCAAGTGCCATTCCGTTTATGAAATTAAGTGCAAAAATTAAATTTTATTTTGCGCAGATATTCTTATCTGCGTTTTCGTTGATATTCTGGAAAAGAAAAGCTGTAATGTTTCATGCAGAAAACACTGACCAACTGAACTGGGTGAGGAAAATTTATTTTAATCGATTCAAGGCAAGCTTAGTTGGCTTGCCTGTGGAATGCATAAACGACAGAGACAGGTTAAAACAAAATCCCAAGAATGAAAAATTTTCTATCCTTTTCTTCGGCGCTTTGGACAAGGAAAGGGGGTTTGGATTTTTTTTAAGAACGATTGATTCAATTAACAGCAATAAGAATATAGCAGACTTTCAGTTTGTAATAGTCGGTAATGGAACAATGAAATCTTTTGCGCAGGAAGCACAACAGCATTATGGCAACGTTAAGTACATTGTGAGAGCAAGTGAGGAAGAAAAGAATGAAATAATGATACACTCAGACTTATTTGTTTTCCCCTCTTGGATAGAGAACTATTCTGTGACTACTGTGGAGGCACAGTTAAGGGGTCTCCCCGCGATTGTTTTGGATTATGCACCGCTTAGAAATATAGTAGAAAATGGAAAAACAGGTTTTCTTTTAGATGGAATAAATATCGTAGAGAAAATTGTTGAAAAAATTAATTTTTATTATCAAATCTGGAATAATAACTATGAATTATATGCGCAAATGAGACTAAATATATCGGATCAAACAACAAGACTCTGCAAGAATAGAATCCTCCCTGATTTCTATAAGATGTTATTGGGGTTCTCCCTATTGTAAACGGCAAGTGAATTCTGTCCAATTATGGCAAACGAAAAGTATCCAGTTCTGGCAATCGAAAAATAGCCAGTCTGTCATGCTGAACTTAGGTGCAGCGGATTGCT
>JAJYZL010000132.1 GCA_021799965.1 bacterium
GAAGTCAAGTACACCGTTACCTTCACAGAATTCGGTCTCCCATCTGGAGTGGAATGGTACGTTAACGGTACCGGTTTCTCCGGGCATAAAATGTCTCCAGCAAACATAACATTCAATCTTGCAGACGGCACATACTCATTCACTGCAATTAACCTGAACAATTATTATACCACAACAGTGCACTTCTCAGTGGTCATCAGCGGCAGTAATGTCACTGAAACTGTTGACTATTACCACTGGGCATACATTGCAGGTAAAGTTTCCCCAACAAATGTAACTGTCACAATAAACGGCAAGGCTGTTTCCCTGACATCATCTGGTTCATTCAATGTTTCTGTGGCAAATGGAACATATCATGTCGTTGCATCCAATTCCGGTTATACACCATACTACAACAACTTCACCTTGAATTCAGGCAGCTCAAAGAATCTAACAATCAATCTGAAGCCCATATCTAAGCCATCAGCAATCTCCAGCACTGAACTTTATGCCATAATCGGAGTTGTGGTTGCAGTCGTCTTCATAGTTGGTGTGATGTTTGCAATTAGGAGAAGATAAAATGGGTGAAACTTTAAATCCCTATTCATTTTGGGACTGATCGGTGGCGTAACAGGATTCTTAATAGGCATAGCATTTCTTGCAGCAGGTGCAGCATTCCAGGGTCTTGCAACCGGCCTTGGATCGGCTTCGGCACTGAAAGATTCAAATTCTAGATCCTTACTTGCAGGCATGGGTGCAATGTTGTCAGTGATAGGTGTAATCGGGGCTGTTGCTTCCCTGGCATCCAGGAGGTCAATAGCCATAGTTGCGGGTGTTATCATGCTCATATCAGCATTCGGGATACTATCAACGGTGATCCCACAATAACAATGGATGGATGTTAATTTTCCCTATTCAGGACTCTTAAGCATTCCATCAATCTTTTAAATATAAAAAAATTTTAATAGTTTAACGATTTACAAATTAAATCTAATGACAGAGACGGTTTATATCTCGGTAGATGTGGAAACAAGCGGACCAGATCCATGCAAATTTGATTTGCAATCTATAGGGGCTGTTGTACTCAATGAACAGCTCGATGAGACATTTTATGTAGAAATTAAGCCAATTTTTGGAAATTTTTTAGAAGGGGCAATTGAAAAAACAAAGTTAACACCGTCGAAACTTCAAAATATAGGTGTGGAGCCATCAGTTGCTATGAAAAATTTCGAAATTTGGATAAGGCAAGTTAGTCAAAATTCTAACCCCGTCTTTTTAGGATTTGGAGCAACCTTTGACTGGAAATGGATTGACTCATATTTCCAAAGGTTTCTTGGCCATAATCCTTTTGGCATTAATGGAATGGATATAAAATCATACTACGCCGGCAAGTTCAACCTAAATTGGAGTGACACTACAAAAGCAAAGATAGCTATGAGGGGAATTGTAACTAATAGGAAACATACACACAATGCCCTTGATGATGCAATTGAACAGGCAGAATTATTTAAATTGATCAAGGAAAAGGAAGTTTATTAGATGTACGAAAGTTCTGCTTCATTGGAATCGTTTGAAATTTTTTGGTTTTATAGTTTTGAATTTGAAGGTAAAATAAAAAATGATAAGATCAGTTATAATGATACCGCTGATTCAATTTGGAATAAGGCTTTAGGTTCCACCTACTTTAAGAAAGATCGCTTAGAGAAGTTGTTTGGAGACCCAATAACTGTAAAGATACCTAAAAGAAATTCCGTAATAAAGGAGAAATTTTCATCAATTTCAACAACACAAGCAAACGATATTTCTCCTTCAAATAATATTTCTTTAAAGGATTTTGGTGGCGAAATCCTATTCTTTCCTTTTTGGAATACTGGCATGATAATACTCTCTATATCTGGGGTAGGCGGTTTTAACGTAGATCATGTCATTCTAACTGAGAAACTGCTTGGTCACCATTATATTAATAGTTCTGAAGCAAATCTGGTTTTAGAAGATGGGCAAACATTCCCCGGCTATGTAGTACGTAACCTAATAGTTACATTAAAAAAACTTGGGATTTCTGGGAAGATGGGGGGAGTAGACTTGAATTCTGCGTTTGAACAATATGCAAATAACATTTTTGGTGATATGTATTCTTTTGCGTTTGTTAAGGGAACTAATTTAAGCGAAAAAGAAAAACTGTCCATATTCACCAGAGGCGACAAATATTTTAACATTCCAGCAGATGAAATTAAAAGAGAACTTTCTCGTTCCATTAGAGTTGGAAGCGATGGGGAAATCTTTTTTGGAAGATATAGCGGCGGGATGATTTCAAAGAGTTTATCATCATTAAGGAATAAACGTTATAAGTATAGAGTTCTGGTTTTTTTGCTAATGAGAGCACTTACGAACTCAATATCAAATAAAGTTATAGCCTTCAATTCAAGGCCAAAATCAGTGAGAAAGGCTGAGAAGCTACTTCATAGGATAGCTATACTGAATCTTATTTTATCAAAAAATACCATTAGTAATTCTTATAAATTTAACGATGAACTAATGCCTTCATTCTTTGATGGGACAAACTTAAACGAGGCAAGAGATAACATCGAGAAATTCATGGTAATAGTTCAGCATATTCTTGACAGAAAACGTGGAAGAATAACAGAGTCATTACTCATTTATTTATCTATTCTTGCAACAATAATACCTATTATTTTCTATTTTTTTAATGGGAAAATTTAATTAAAATTGAAAGTGAATACTAATAATCAACTCACCCACTCATATCCGAGTAACTTTGCCTGCTCCAGTACGGTGATGGTGGCTTTCTCCTGCT
>JAJYZL010000133.1:0-1027 GCA_021799965.1 bacterium
AAATTTATTTCTAGTATCCATCTTTAAGTTAAATACCTTATCCCAATAAATTTATAAATGAATCTAAAAATTTTATTCCCGAATTACAAGAAAATTATTGTAACGTTTTGTCAACACATTGGATCAAATATAAGGTAACCAAAGCAGACTTTGTAAAATAGTCGTTAGGTCATAATATAAGTAAACCAAAATTCTGAATTCAATATCTTTTCCCAGTTTCCTCTCCTTTTGTTAAAGGGGAGGACAAAGGAGGGTTTAGGAATAACATGACTAAAATCTTTGTCTACTAGACAGGTATGTCTGCCTGCTGAGGCTAAGTCGAAGGCAGAATGTTTTTCCTGACTTTTATCTTTTTTTCCCCCTTGCGGCTAGTCGCCCCAGGACATTTCTATTTCTTTCTTGATTCACATATTACAATTTAATATGTTTGATATTATCAAACATTAGTTCTTTTACTCTGCATCTTATAACTTTATAGCTGTTACCTTTTAATTCTTCCAATTCCATTCAAAAAAGGAAAAGCAAATCAAAACTAACTCCAAAACATTATGAATGCACTGTGAATACACTGTGAATACACTATGAATGCCTTCTAATAGCCTTATCTTGTTCAGAAATCACACTTGCCGATGCTGTTACATAACTCCAAAATGTAATTTAAACCCCGCCGTCAGGCAGGTGGAGGGCCTGCCCCGTATGCGGGGTTTGCGGGGAGAAATCTCTTTGCAGACAGTTTTGAAACCTCTTTATACTAAATAACATCAATTGTTAAAAAAATCAAAATTGATATTCTTTTCATATTACGGTATTTTTAGTTTCTTAAAATTATAGATATGCAACAAACTCCATTAATGTCGCAATACAGTAAGATTAAAGCCGCACATCCGGATACTATTTTGCTCTTTAGGATGGGCGACTTCTTTGAAACATTTGAAGAAGATGCAAAAATTGCTTCAAAAGTTTTAAATATAACTCTTACATCTAGAGATAAGACTACAAATAAAACTCCAATGGCAGGATTTCCATA
>JAJYZL010000133.1:1037-2786 GCA_021799965.1 bacterium
TCAAAAGTTTTAGGGATTACTTTGACCAAACGTGCAAATGGCGCAGCCGGAGAGGTTCCCCTTGCAGGCTTTCCTCATCATGCTCTTGACGCTTACCTGCCAAAATTAGTCCGCGCCGGTTACCGGGTCGCTGTCTGCGAGCAAATGGAAAATCCAAAATTTGCTAAAGGAATCGTTAAACGCGAGGTAATAGAAATTATTACTCCCGGCGTTGCATTTTCCGATAAGCTTCTGGATCATAAAAAGAATAATTACTTGTTAAGCATTTATGTCAAAGATAATATCGCAGGTATTTCTTTCTGCGATATTTCTACCGGCGAGTTTTATTCTTTTGAAATCCCGTCTGATAATATCAGCCAACAAATAGAATCGATTTCTCCTTCCGAAATTTTAATTCAAAAGAAAGATAAAGATTGGCTTACTGCGGCAATTCAAAAAATAAATCCATCAATACGAGTTACTAAAGTAGACGACTGGATATTTAATTACGAGTACGCAAAAGAACTTTTAGTAATGCAGTTCAGAACTGTAAACTTAAAAGGATTCGGAATTGACAACTTAGTCTCCGGCATAACCGCTGCAGGTGCAGTCTTGAGTTACTTGCAGGAAACTCAAAAACAAAATCTTTCTCACTTAAATAAAATTTCAGAATATAATCCGTCGGATTATATGTCGCTTGATTATTCAACTAAAAGAAATTTAGAGATTACCTTTTCCATGAATGACGGTGCAAGGGAAGGCTCACTTATTTCTTTCCTTGATAAAACAGAAACCGCTATGGGCGGTAGATTATTAAAGAAGTGGATTTCTACTCCGCTTAGAAGATTAGACCAGATTCAGAAAAGGCAAGACAGCGTCGAAGAACTTTTCCAAAATAAATCTTTAAGAAAAAATCTTTTAACTGAATTAAAGGAAATCGGCGACCTGGAAAGATTGATCTCAAAGATTTGCACCGGCAGAGCAAATCCCCGCGAAGTTGTTGCCCTAAAATATTCTTTAATGAAGCTGCCTGTTATAAAAGAAAAATTATCTAATGTTACTGTCAATACCTTATTGCAAATAAAGGACAATTTATCCCCGCTTGAAAATCTTGTCCTAAAGATTCATAATTCAATTGTAGATTCACCTCCACTTAGCTTAAACGACGGCGGCATAATAAAAAACGGTTTTAGTGCGGAACTGGACGAGCTTAGAAATATTTCTCTACACGGTAAAGATTGGATCGCTAATCTTCAGAAAACAGAACGCGAAAGAACGGGCATTTCTTCGCTTAAGGTCAGCTACAATAGGGTATTTGGTTACTACATCGAAATAAGTCACGCTAATAAGGATAAAGTGCCTGCTGATTATCTTCGCAAACAAACTTTGGTTAACTCAGAAAGATTTATTACTCCGGATTTGAAAGATTATGAAGATAAAATCCTAAATGCAGAAGAAAAAATTTATGAGCTTGAATCACAGTTATTTAATGAAGTACGATTGCTTATAGCCCATGAAGCTGAAGCTATTCAACAAAATGCTCATTCTCTGGTTCAAACTCTTAAGACTAGTTGAGTTCTATGTCCTAATCATCTTGTCTTTCAATTAAGTCTTCTTAAAACTTAGGCTGTCTTATACTATGACCTCTCTTGTTAAGATGATTCTTTAGAGACTTCTTTGAACTAAAGTTCTTCAAACATGTTGGGCATGAACTCTTAGTAATGGGGCTTCTTCGATATCGAGAGGCATTAATCCACCCATAGTGTTTAG
>JAJYZL010000134.1 GCA_021799965.1 bacterium
TAAGTTTCATGATTATTGGGCTGGTGTTAATAGGGAAAAATTAGATTATGAAATAGATGGAGTGGTTATTTTGGTTAATAGCAATAAAGAATACGAAACGGCAGGAATTATCGGCAAGGCCCCGCGCGCTGGAATTGCCTATAAATTTTCTCCAAGAGAGGCAGAGACGGTTGTTGAAGATATAAAAATTCAGGTGGGCCGTACTGGAGTTTTGACGCCCGTAGCTGTTATGCGACCCGTTCAAGTTGGCGGAATTACTATAACGCATGCAACTCTTCATAACGCCGATGAAATTAAAAGATTGGGCGTCAGGGTGGGCGATACTGTGATTGTTTCCCGCGCCGGCGATGTTATTCCTAAAATATCTAAGGTTTTAAAAGAGCTTCGTCCTAAGATTACTAAAGAATTTAAAATGCCAAAGAAGTGTCCGGTTGATGGCTCGCCTGTAATCCGCGATGGAGTTGCTTTTAAATGCTCTAATCGAAATTGTGCCGCCGTACACCGCGAAGGTCTTTATCATTTTGTTTCCCGCGGCGCATTTAATATTGAAGGGCTTGGTCCTAAAATAATTGATAAGTTTATGGACGAAGGGCTGATAAACGATGCGGCGGATATCTTTGATTTAAAAGAAGGTGATATTGAGGCCTTAGAAAGAATGGGTAAAAAATCAGCAGAAAATATAGTTAAAGAAGTTGCTGCTAAAAAAGAAGTGTCTTTGGCTAAATTTATTTATAGTTTAGGAATATTACATGTAGGTGAAGAAACCGCGGTTTTATTGGCCGATAAGTTTGTTTCGGATTTTCGTGACAAGCAGCCAGGAATTGGCGATGTGATGGAGTATTATAAAACATTATCAATGGAAAGATTGCAGGAGGTTTCTGATATTGGTCCTAAAGTAGCCGAAAGTATTTATAATTGGTTTCACGAAGGCCGTAATATAAAACTCCTTCAGAAATTAGAAGCGGATGGTATAAAAATAAAACTTGAAAAGAAAACAATTAGAAGCCGAAAACTTAAAGGCATATCTTTTGTGCTGACCGGAACACTAAAAACTTTGGAGAGAGGGGACGCAAAAGATAAGATCAGGGAACTTGGCGGAGATGTGAGCGAATCGGTTTCTCAAAAAACTTCATATGTTGTTGTCGGCGCCGAGCCCGGCTCTAAAGCCGACAAAGCAAAACAATTAGGAGTCAGGATACTTAACGAAAAAGAGTTCTTGGATTTGATAAAATAAATGGTATTATAGATTTTATGGCTGAGATAAACGATAAAATTTTAAAACACTTGGCAGAGCTTGCCAGAATAGAAATAGATCCTAAGAATGAGGCTAGGTTTTTATCTGATTTTAAAAATATTCTAGGCCATTTTGAAGAATTGGCTAATTTAGACACTTCTGGCGTAGTTCCAATGACGGGCGGAACAAGTTTGAAAAATATAACTAGAGAAGACGAATTCAATGAGATTAAAGATCAAGGAAAAGGAGTAGAATCTTTTCCTGAGTCGAAAGATGGCTATTTAAAAGTCCCACCGGTTTTTGAATAGGGAAATCTATATGAATATCAAAGGGCTGACTATTAAAAAAATTCATCATGATTTGACCAAGAAAGAGTATTCCTCCCGAGAACTAACAGAGGCATTTTTTAATCATATTAAAAAAGAAGATGCTAAAATTGGCGCCTTTCTTGATCTTTCTGAAAATATGGCGATGAGGCAGGCCGAAGAAGTTGATAAAAATATTTCGGCCGGTAAGGGACCGGGAGTTTTGGGCGGCGTACCGATGGCAATTAAAGATAATATTTTGATTGAGGGATTGCGCTGCACGGCAGCTTCAAAGATTTTAAAAGATTATAAAGCCGCTTATAACGCCACAGTTATAAATAAGTTGAGATTGGCTGGGGCTATATTTTTAGGAAAAACAAATATGGATGAATTTGCTATGGGTTCTTCCACGGAAAATTCGGCGTTTCAGGTCACGCATAATCCGCACGATTTAGAGAGGGTGCCGGGGGGTTCCTCTGGCGGTTCGGCGGCAGCAGTTGCTTCAGAAATGGCAATAGCCGCGCTTGGTTCTGATACCGGGGGATCTATCCGTCAGCCGGCAGCTCTTTGCGGCACAGTTGGATTAAAGCCGACGTACGGCGCCGTTTCCAGATATGGAGTTATGGCTATGGCTTCAAGCCTAGATCAGATTGGTCCTTTTACTAAAACAGTTGAAGACGCAGCTTTATTGCTTAAAGAGCTGAGCGGGCAGGATCCTATGGATTCCACAAGCGCTTCCTTTAAGTTCGGCGCCGATCTTTTCAGTCCGAACATTGAAGATATTAAGAAATTAAAAGTGGGTATTCCTGAAGAATATTTTGTTGAAGGCTTAGATAAAAACATTGCCGCCAAAATGAATGAAGTTGTAAAAGATTTTGAAAAGCTTGGTATTAAAACTAAGAAGATAAGCTTGCCCCATACCAAATATGCGCTTTCTTGTTATTACATTATTATGCCCGCTGAAGTAAGCGCCAATCTGTCTCGTTTTGATGGGATACGTTACGGCACTAGAGAAAAGGCTGATAATTTGATTGATTTGTACAAAAAGAATAGAGAGTCTGGTTTTGGGGCGGAATCAAAAAGGAGAATACTGCTTGGAACTTTCGTGCTTTCGTCCGGCTATTATGATGCTTACTATGCAAAGGCACAGAAAGCGCGTGCTTTGATAAGAAAAGATTTTGATGAAGCATTTAAAGAG
>JAJYZL010000135.1:0-1023 GCA_021799965.1 bacterium
ATTCTTCAAAGCGCTGTATTGTTCCTTGTACATTAGCGCGCTGCTCGAAGCTGCGTCTCCCATATTTCCAAGTTTACCGGGAAATGGGAACGTCTGTTGAACGTAGTAGTCGGTCTCCAAGTTATTTCTCAGGGGGTTCGGAAAGGATTGAATTGGTGTCTGATAGAAGGAAATTCCGACTTGCGGCGGATCCCAAGCTGTTACCTGGTTTACTTTTGTTTTTTCAGCAAGCGTCTGATCTCTGGCTGCTTTAAGTTGGGGATTGTTTTGAATTGCTACATTGACCAGATTATTTAAGCTATCATTACCGTTCGGGGTTTGTGAATAAATTGAAACCGGCAAAAATAAATATAAAAAAAGAATTAATGCTGTTATTTTAATCATTAGTTTAATTTCCTATGAAATTTTTAGAATTGCTATTATGTCTATATCCTTAATAACAATAATTTACTTACTTTGGGGTTCAAGTCCAAGAAGAAAGCAAAGGAGATATTCCTCCATTGCGGACAGACAGCAGTACTATAGAAAAATTTATGCCAGTGAGAAAAGTTTAATTACGGCTTATATATGGAATTTTTTGGTGGAAAGTAGTTGGGCTAATTAAAAAAGTTTAAATATTTTTAAGATATTTAAAACTAAATTAGCTTAGAAAGGACAACATATACGGAAGCTTGGGAATATGTTCAATAATTCAAAGTTATTCCAGCGCCGTATCCCATATCGCTGTCGTAATGAGTTGAGATGCCAAAGTATTTAGTAATGATATATCTGAATCCAACCATACTTTCTCTATCGGTATTGACCATTAAGTTTAACCGCAGACGTGCAGTAATGGGTATATCATCTCTCATTAATTGAAATCTTAATTTCCCCTGCGTGTCAATTCTTCCATCGGCTATAACGAGCATAGGTAAAGTATATTGAACACCTGCAACCAATACTTTTCGCTTATCGGCAGTGTTAGATTGTCCGAACAAATTTTTATCATGTCCTGATGTATTCCAATTACGGACATCCCAGCCA
>JAJYZL010000135.1:1033-2717 GCA_021799965.1 bacterium
GAAACCACCATTGCATAGGGTCTAAGTATTTACCAAATTCAGTTTCATCCTCATATCCTTTCATTTTATTTATGCCGACATGCCATTCGGTCTGGAATTGAAAACGCGTATTAGCAAGCATAGCTTCGCCGTCGCTGCCGCTGCTTTCCAGACCTACTCTAACCATCGGGTGAAACATCCTATCGTCAGAATAGAAATGTTGTAATGCTTCTTTTGGGTCAGGTATTTCGGGATTTTGTGGAGAATGTTCATAGCTAAGGATTCTTCCCATACCGCTTCTCATGTCATAGAGAATGTGGCAATGAAAAAACCAATCGCCGTAATATCGCGCCGCAAACTCGATGGTATCGATTTCCATTGGCATTATGTCAATCACATTTTTCAAGGGGTCATAATCTCCATGTCCGTTCAACACTCTAAAATAATGTCCATGAAGATGCATTGGATGCCGCATCATCGTACCGTTGTATAAAATAATTTTTACGTTCTCACCTTTTTTAATTAATATTTTATCGGATTCAGAAAGAGTTTTGTTATTTATACTCCAGACATAACGATTCATATTGCCGGTAAGATTGAAATGAAGAACTTTAGTTGGTCCTTTAGGCAAAGTAGTTTTGAAAGGGGCCTTAAGCATCGCATAATTGAGAGTAGTAATAGTGTCCGTATTTTCAGGATACATAACAGTATTCATATCCATTTGCTGCAAGCTCATCTGCATGCCCATATTTTTCATAGTACCGTCCATATTCATCATATCATTCATCATCTTCATCCCCTCAAAATATTCTAAGGTTGGAAGAGTTGGCGCAGAAACTTTTGCGCCGTTTCCGAGCCATAGCGAAGTGTGGTGAGTTCTGTCTTCAGAAGTTGCGCGGAATTCATAACTTTTATTATCGGGAATTGTTACAATTATATCATAAGTTTCGGCAACTCCAACAATCATTCTGTCAACATCTACAGGAACAACATCACTGCCGTCACTTGCTATTACCGTAAGCTTACCCCCGGCAAATTGCAGCCAAAAATAAGTTGATGAAGATCCGTTAATGACACGAAGTTTTATTTTATCACCCGGTTTGAGACCGGGCAAAGCTTGTTGTATTTTTCCATTAGTAAGGAAAGCGTTATAGTAAACATCACTTACATCCATAGCGAGCATTCGCTTCCACTCATTGGTTAGCTTGGTCATAAAATATCCTTGTGTGAGGGCTTCGCCGTAGCTTTGTACGCTGCCTTTCTGAATAGCATACCAATCGGATGCCATGTGCAAAGAGCGCTCTATTTCATAAGGATTTTCATTTGTCCAATCACTGAGCAGCAAGGTATATTCCTTCATCGGCGGTTCTGGTCTTTTATAAATAATCAATGCACCATTCAACCCGCTCTGCTCTTGCAGTCCGGAGTGTGAATGATACCAGTAAGTTCCGCTTTGAACCAAAGGGAACTTGTACAAATAAGTTTGTCCGGGTTTGATGGGCGGCGTAGTTAAGTAAGGAACGCCGTCGTATTGGTTGGGTATAATTAAACCATGCCAATGAATAGAGGTCTCGATTTCCATTTCATTGTGGACATATATTTCCGCAGTATCTCCTTCGGTAAAATATAAAGTAGGTCCCGGAATAGAGCCATTTATGTCGATGGCTTTCGCTTTTTCGCCCGTAAAGTTTACAGTGGTATCTCT
>JAJYZL010000136.1 GCA_021799965.1 bacterium
GTTGCAATTATTGTTTCATCAAGATGAGAGGGGATTTGCCTATCCAGCAGGAAGCTGTCAAGCTGCTCTTTCAGCTTTTTATTTTCCGCTTCTAGTCTTTCGTTTTCGATAAGCAGAGACTGAATCTTATCAAGCAGAGACATATTCTTATTTTTGTCGTCAGTCATTGTTGTGCTTTTCAATTCAATATGAAAATAGAAAGAAATAGGGTAAGAAGAAATATTAGGGGGTAAGGATTTTGTATTTTAAGTTATTGCGCCTTTCAACTCTTTTCGGTAAGTTAAATATTGAAAGTGCTAAGTTATTGTAAAAGAATATTGCTATTAAGGTGTCACTTAATCACGAAATTGATTGTTAGAGAAAGTGATAGTAATTAGGAAAGTAAGTGGTAAAATGAAAAATTTGTTAAGCCGAATAACCATTGACCCCGAAATATGTCATGGTAAACCTACTATCCGGGGACTAAGATATCCAGTTGAAAACATGCTTGAATTAATGGCATCGGGAATGAGTGTGGATGAACTGCTTAAAGACTACCCGGATCTGGAAAAGGAAGATTTTTTAGCTTGTTTAGAATACGCAGCTAAACTTTCACATGTAAAAAGCATTTATAAAACAGCCTCGTGAAATTTTTAATTGATGCGCAACTACCAAAATCATTATCAGAGTTTTTGAAGCACAAAGGCTTCAATTCAATCCACACTTTAGAACTTCCCGGTAAAAATAGAACTAAAGATATTCAAATTATCCAAGAAGCAATAAAAGAAAACCGAGTTGTCATTAGTAAGGACATAGAAGAGACATTGCTGAGCGAGATTAAAATAAGTTTGTATTAGGAAGACCAATGAAACAAAAACGAAAACCAAAAATCCGGAAGGATCATAAAGGAGAATATATTCTCCGGATATATTTTGTAAGAGGGAAAATGAAAAAGGGAAAGATATATGTAATCGACGGAATTCCAGTGGAAGAATTCTACCTTCAAAACGCCGGCCCGATTACGCTTTTACAAAATGGAGATTATGATGTATTAAATGAACAGGGGTATTGAATTTGCGTTATAATTTTTCAAGGTCATCTAAGTCTTTATAGCGCCCGGAAGCAGCTTTATTTTTTTAATTTAGCAAATCACTACTAACCGACAAAAGGGATAAAAAAAGGAGCTGCATAAAACAGCCCCCGATGTTGTAAATTTGGATTAGCAACAATTCAAAGGATACGACATGAGTATAGATACGGAAATAAATTAATTGAAATTTGGCATTTGACATTTATCCCGAATGAAGACCTTTGCAAAACTGTTTTAAACTCATGCCGGTTGGCCGTGCCTGTCTTCTGATAAATATTCCGGGTATGTGTCTTTATCGTGTTGAGCGAGACGAACAGCATGTCGCATATCTGCATGTTGCTGTATCCATCAAGCAAAAGAGCAGCGACTTACTACAAGATGAATGAAGGAAAGGGAGCGGCACAACCACTGATGACGGCAGCCCCAATTCTTATACAGGCACGCTAAATAACTCCCCCACCTGGGTCAGCGGAGCCTTCATACCTGGCGGCGAAAGCTATGTCGGTGGTCTTGTTGGGTCAAGTCGTGGGATTGTAAACAACTGCTACAGCACAGGAAATGTCAGTGGTGTTGGTGCCGCCGGACTTATGGGAGAAAATGCTGCGTGGACAGTAAGTAACTGCTATAGCACAGGAAGTGTAAGCGGCAGCAGTGTGGGAGGACTTTTAGCATTTACTATGCTACAGCCAGCAACTGCTTTTGGGATACACAAACTTCCGGTCAATCGAGAAGCGCAGCAGGCACAGGCGTGAGTGACTCTGCCATGAAGGCACAAGCTACTTTTACAAACGCCGGCTAGGACTTCACAAATGTTTGGTTCATGGCAGTTACTCACAACAGCGGCTATCCTGCTCTAATAGGTATGACACAATCCAACGCTTACGCCACCGTTTCTTCCCCAACAAACATCACCGGCATATCGGCAACATTGAGCGGGAGTGTGAGCCCGAGTAATGTAAGCACAACTGTGCGGTTCTTGTATGGAACAACTTCAGGTGTCTATACCAACAGTGTAAAAGCATCTCTAGCAACAGTGAGCGGAAGTAATACCAGCTCTGTCTCGGCTACGTTAACGGGTCTTGCCCAGACTACGACGTATTACTATTGCATATCAGGAGCGAGCGCTTCGGCAGGGTATTTTGTCAGCAATGAGAAGAGCTTTACGACTCCGTATGCCAATGCAGGAAACACGCTGAAGCTTAATCCTACAAATTCCACTTATCTTAGGACATCTCTCGTAACGACTGCAACTTCGAACTACACGATTGAAGGTTGGGTAAAATGGAATGGAGCAACCCCCGGCTCAAGTCAGCAGTTGTTTTACAATGGGAACTCAGCGTCATCCGGATATGGAGTAATTCTTCCTTACAATCACTCATACAAAGTCTCGTTCATCGCTGGCGGCAAGGGATATGATTACTCTAATTTCATATTGCCGCCCGGGCAGTGGACTCATGTTGCACTAACATGTGACGCCAGCAATAATTTTAAAGTCTACGTAAACGGTGATAGCGTTGTGGGCGGAACAATCGCTGTTAACACGCCTGCCGGAAATTTCCATGTCGGAGGTTACGGTGGTGAATACTTTAACGGCTCAATGGAAGCGATGGATGGATTACTTCGACA
>JAJYZL010000137.1 GCA_021799965.1 bacterium
TTTAGACATGTCATCAGGATCAGGGTGACGAGAAATTTCAATTTTTCTTAAATCTTCCAGCGAGAAATGCACTGCTCCAAATTGAAAAAAATGCATTTTTGCAGAAGGGAACCCGTTATTAATAGGAGATTCCGTGAAGCCGCCATCTATAGCAAATACATCGGTAATAGTTGTTTCAACGGGATTAAATTTAATAGCCGATGACGCAATGGCTCTTAATTCATCGTTTGGAGGCACATTGAGATTATTTAATAAATTTTTAATAGATGTGTCGTTTATAAGATGGTGATGAGATGCTTTTGATGCGTATTCTTTAGGCTTGGCGCCATGGCTGGAATAACTCATTTCACATCTTCCTTTTCTGGGGCAAAACGGTCTACTTGCATGGGAATCACGAATGCGTTACTGTATGTTTTTACCCTTGCGAAACCTTTATCAGATTCCTGGCTAAAACGTAGCAACGAATCCCCAAAATCACTGAAATCATAATATTTTTTAAGCTCTTTGATTTCATCTGAATTATTCAAATGCGAAATAAACCAGTTTTGAGTGTTTTTAAGTATATTCCCGCTTATCGAGCTGACTTCTTGTGTAGCAAAGACCAAGCCTAGATGTAATTTTGCGCCTTCCTTCGCAAGACGGTTATAAATCTGCGATATATCTTTATCGTTCTGCTTGGGAAACAGATTATGGGCTTCTTCAAAGTAAAACTGAATAAAATTGTTTGGCTTTGCAGAAGTAAATCTTCTCATGCTATCTCTAAAAATATATTTTGTTATCCGCTCTGAATACATTCGCTGTATGCCCTCGTCCCCGCTGGAAAGATCAATAATCACGATACGCCCTTCCCTTAAATTTTTTAAAATTTCTGATTCAAAGGGCTGTTGTTGAGCGGGGGTATGAAATGAAGCTAATTCTCTAAGAACGAGATAACCGCTGCAATCTTTACTGCCACCGGATGTCCTGCACCGTGTGAGCATTACGAGAAGGTTTTTTAACTCATCGTCCAGCCACTCTTTTTTATCCTTGTTTTTATCTTTGTATTGCTTAAATTTTCCCTGCGCATCGTTATCATATTTTTCCCAAAGCGTGGCCCACCAATTCGAAGCCTCTTCTAGAGACAGTCCGTTTGAAGGATCTATAGACGGGTCTATTAGATTTCTTATTTCCTCATTAACTTTAAATTTCACCTTGATACCGTTAGGGGGAATAAAATTCGCTTTATAGAGCACGCATAGATATACCGCAACCCTCCTATCATACCTTACCCTATCATTGTATTCCGTATCTTTAGAAGGCTCTTCCAGTAAAACGGACCGAAAATTTGAAATAAACCTCACATTATCATCAGCTATTTTTGGATGCTCTTTTATTAGTTCAAAACCATTCTCTATCTCTTTATAAAAATTTACCTTAAGAACGTTAAACCCTTCCTTCTCAATAATTGAGTAACGCAATGTTTTATCTTTGTATTGGTCAAAAATAGCGGTGCCGGCATCCTGCAGATTTGCATTGGCATATTCTCCGTTCATGTCGAATATTATTTGGCCAATAGGATATTTAGGTATATTTTCAGAGGTAAAAGGCTTAACCACTTCATCTACAGATTCATCGGTAGCATCAGATTTATCTAACTTAAGTTTAAGCGGCGCTTTTAGACTTATCTCCTCATTGGCCTGTATTATTTTTTTTATCGTATTAGATTTTCCTGTACGGGTCATGCCGAATAAACCGGTTCGCTTGCCCGCAAAATCCGTTGCCTTGACATATACCGGAATAACATCTGACGCAGCTTGAAACCGGCGGCTGGAACTATAACGGACCTGGCCGATTCTAATATCCCCTGACCCCCCGGGCACACCTTCCTCGCGGTAATTAACAATGAATTTCAGGATATCCGCTGCAGGTTTCATAACGGAGTAATTATGCGCGCTAAAAAAATTTTCGACATCCGCGCCGAATCTTAACTTTTCAGATTCCAGATAAAAACATCCAAGTATGGAACACGATAATCCGCTAAAAGAAAAATCATATCTGGTAAACTGGTCTAATTTGCTATTCTTATTATCACCCGTCCTGATATTTTCCTTGTAATATTCCACCATGGCACCTACAACCTCGCGTTCGGTAGGCAACGGAGCCGGCTCCCGAACCCGCAAAAGCAAGGCCTCTTGCAAATCCGACTTACCAGGATCGCAATCATAATATGCCAGAAGAAAACAACCCTGGGGAATACCTTTTGCCTTTTCCTTCCAGGCATCTGCAACAAGAATTTTTGCTTCGGTGAAATCAACGTAAAAAGGACGACCAATAAAATCACCCGCATCCCATGACCACTCACTGTCAGCATTTTTGCGCCTAAACAAATCAATCGCGCCAAGTTTTTCCGCAACGCTCATAGTTTAGCCCCCTTAGTCCGGTTAAAATTTTTAAACCGCAATTTAGATTGTTCTGAATATTCCTCTTTAATATCTATCGATACCCATTTCCTTTCCAAGGAGGCTGCTACATATCCGGTGGTATTACTTCCTGCGAATGGATCTAAAACTATATCGTCCGGCTCGGAAAGAAATTTGACAAAAAACGAAACAAGGCCTTCCGGCATTCTCGCAGGATGTGGAATTATGTTATTTTTTTTACAGAGCCTGTGGAAATAATCGTTTGAGGTACTATTAGAAAAAGAAAAAGCACT
>JAJYZL010000138.1 GCA_021799965.1 bacterium
CCGCGGCGGATGAATTTTGAATGAAACGCAATGAAATTTATCCTAAAAATATCTTGACATAAAAAACAAAAAGTTAAACGGCATACTATAGTGACAAAAAAGAGCCGTTAAAATCAACGGCTCATAGTGGGAAATAATTTTGTAACACTTATTATTTAAAATCTAAATCCTAAACCAGCGCTTAGGGTATTGTATTTTGCAAAGCTGTAATCCACATTGAGATTTACAATCGCTAATCCAAATGAGGCTCCGAGTGTAAATCTGGTTGTGTTTTCACCTTTAAGATCAAAAGAAATATTCACTTGCTGAGGCCCGGCAGGTGAATCAATGTTTTGGTTATAATTTACTGAAATAGTTGAACTTTCAAAGCCGATACCGACATACGGGGTAACATTGAGGAGACTTGTGCCGAACATTTTACTTGCATTTATATTAAACATCGTTGCATTGCTCGTAAATACACTGCCAACCTTCATATTCTGAACAAAGAATCCAACGGAAAAATCAACCGGTAGGGGAAGATCAAACCAAGCTGCCGGGTTGTGTTGAATTCCGAAGCCGAAGTAACTGAATTTTCCAAGATCGGCATTTAATTGGATATCGGGAAGGTATCTAAAAGAAACTGAAGTCCCATAAACAGTCCCAATTGTTAATTGCGGAGCTGCTAAAGGCAATGCTGGTATATTGCCAAGAAGACCATTTACCTGAGTTACAATATTTTGGGTCGGCACATTATATTGGAATCCATTAGAGGTAAAAGTATGGCCCGGAAAATTAACTGCAACAAATTGATTTTTATCTCCAACAATGGTGGGACCTGAAATTCCAACGGTAAAATCCTGGCTGATAATTTGGTTCTCAATGTCCTGCCGCGCGATTGGATTAAGCACTGATTGAGTCAATGTTGCTGCCTGGTCCCTATTAAATCTAAATGCCGCCGAAGTGGAAAAAGTTTGGTTTTGATTTGAAAAATAAGTTCCCATTGCAACAATTTTAAATTCAATATCTAAACCCAAAAGTTTAGAGCTTGTAACACGAGTAACCCAGCCTGAATTTAAGTCAGCTCCGAACCCGGATACCACTGGTGCGACATAAGCTTGTGCGGCGCCGGAAGAAAGGTGAGATAAGGTAGAGCTTAAATCATTCTGAGCCTTAACCGTAGAAGAAATAACAATGAAGCTAAGAAGAACAAGATAAAGTGAAGCTTTTTTCATGATAGTTTTCCTTTATGATTATTGCATGATAGATCTAATACGCATTATGATAAAATAAAAGAAAATTATGAAATATAGAAGAGGTTTTTAAATTTAATGGTATTTCTAAATGCTACGTCTTTTGATATTCCGGTTTTATAAAACATCCAATATAGCTATCCAAAAATTAAAATTAATATCTCATTTTATTGAGAGTTTCTGTTAGTGATCTGTATAGAAAAATATGTTCAAAGTTTTACTTATTTGAATGAGCCTGTGCCATTTTTGTCACACAATTTTTTCAGCAATTTTTAGATAAGAATTATAGGCTTGGTGGAGGCTTGTTATAGGCTTGGCAGAAGCCTTGTAGAAATGGGGAAATTTTAGGCAAAAAACAGAGGAAAAAGATCCTGGTTGTGACAAAAATGGCACACATCTGAGAGTTGAGAGGAACACGATGAGGGGGGAGAAATGGAGTAGTGGAGGAATGGAATAGTGGAATTTCCCATTGTCACATTCTTCCACCAGTAATGTTTTTTAGAGGTTCACTGAATTTTGATAATACAATAGTATGACAAGTCTGTATAGCTAATCACAATGTTTTGAGTAACATGTTTTGTTTTATTAAAACTATATTTATATTATCTGACGCGGATTTACAAAATTAAATTTAAGTGAAAAAATGATAATTGTTTTTGTTAGGACATGATAGATGTCACTTGACAATTATATTTCAAATAGTCATATTTTAATAATATAATTTTAAACTAAGGAAGTACCCCTTATGAAAAAAGTCTTTTACATTTTCTTGTTAATAGCTTTTGCCGGTTCTTTACAATTAACAAAAGCTCAACATAAAATTGCTATACAATTTTTCGTCCAGGCAACTAATGTTGGCGCTGCTTCAATATATGCCGACACAATAAATGAAGGTCAAGTTTATTCAATTAAATCTGCTACATTACCATCAAGTTATAGTAAAGCACAAAATCTTTATGATGCACTTGCAGGGAGTGAATTTTATTTCCAATCAGGTTCTCTTAATCAGGATATATCAATTATTTTTGACATAACTGGCATCGACCTTAGTTCCGGCCAATATAGTTTAGGCTCTAACAATGCTCCATTCTTTTTTAATGTTAATTTTGCTGTTTATGATTGGAGTGGAAATCTTCTACCGGAACCATTTGACCTTAACACAGGTACATACGCAGTAATAAAAATTAATAAATCCACTGCCTTTACTAATTTTCTTACTGCATCAGGAATTAATTTAGCCACAGCGCTTACATTTGCTTATGAAGTTAGTACCGGCTTTGACCCTACGGGCATAACAACTTATGATAGCACAAACAGCGTTACTGCATTGATAAGTCACTTTTCACATGTTGTTGGCTCAAAAACAAGTTCTTTAACCGCTGTTAAAGAACAGCATAATAATATCCCTAGACAATTTGCTCTCAAGCAAAATTATCCTAATCCGTTTAACCCT
>JAJYZL010000139.1:0-799 GCA_021799965.1 bacterium
CACTAAATTGGCCCTTAGCACAAGAGATAGAAGCGCAATTTTAAGCTTACTGCCTGTTTATGCGACTTTTGTTTCAAACAAGGTTGGCTGGTTAATTTACTTCTGGTTATCAAAAGTTTTTGCGAAAATCGCGGTTCTTGCAGTTTAGAACATTGGGGCAAAGATGATGCCAGACATAAATTATATTTTGTTTCAATGTAATTTAGATTTTCTGTGTGTTTCCGCGATGAAGAAAGAACACAAACCAATAACACTAAATAGAGGCACAAAAGAAAGTAATGTCAGAGAGAAAGGCTGACCACTTGCACCATTAAATATTCTTTCCAAAACTAGCCCATTATGTGTTGACTTTATGAGTGCCCCACCATATGGTAAGACCAAGCGAATGGTAGAATTGGATACGTTCACAGGGGTAATGATCAAACCCATTAAAGCAATCGATGAACTGTTATTGACATAAATTGATAAATTATTGAGCATATTTTGACCTGTAAAATTCAAATAATAGAGCGTGTAAACGCTATAAATAGGAACCGCATCTCCCAAGAATTTACTATTGGCGAATATAGAAATATTAAATTTGCTAAAATTTCCACTCTCAGATGATATGAAAAAAATAGAAGATTCATAACCGTGCATAACCTCCAATAGTTGCTTTATATTACTGTTCAAGATTGACAGATTACCAATCGGGTTTCTAAATAAGATAACTTCTTTCGAGTAATTAGTGGGTTCATTCCCAGGTGCTAGGAATGGATCGGGTATGTATAAGGAATCAACGAAAGCCAAGCCGTTGTTC
>JAJYZL010000139.1:809-2649 GCA_021799965.1 bacterium
TTCTGCAACATGTGAAAAGTTAAGTACTGTAAACTTGAAGTATTTATAATAGGTGAATAAACATAATCAATTGAAATATTGGAAATTTTGGCCAATGCGGAGCCGTTTACGACTACTCCAGTTTGGAAAACTACATTCATTGAGACGGCGCCTTTCGGAATTTCTACAATCGCATTCATTGTACTATTCTTGTGAAAATCCCCGGTAAAGACTTGCTGCATTTCCTGCCAGTAACCACTGCTGTAATTATTATAGAAAAGAACATAGGTACCAATCCCAGAATTGTTAAGCAGATCGATGCCTGCTTCTATTTTGAATTGACTTACAGTGTATGAATTTAAATATTCCGGAGGTAAGTATCTGCTTAAATTGAAATGGAAACCTAAAACTGTATAATCAATATTGCATCCGTTGGGAACCTTGATTAAAAAAGTTGTCCCGTTCTGATCTACCCTATTGCCCGGCCACTCATCCAAAGTATTCATTACAGTTTGGTTAAGCATGCTTATTTTTCTTAATGGAAAAACAGTTTTAGATATTTCTGGAAATATAGAAACGCTCTTACTATTACGAATAGAAGAATAATCAAGATCACGAAAGACTGCAAAATTTGAATTCTTGAATGATAAACTGAACCTGGACGAATTAGACATGGAATTGCAAAGGATAGTCTGATTAACGGCCAGGTACTGATAATTGTAAATAGCTGTGCTTGGAATTATAGTAACGTTTCTGTAACCTGTATCAATAATAATATATTGCACCCCGGAAAGTCCAAGTAGATATGCAGAATAATTTAAATTTGCATTATTGAGAGAGGATAATGTTGCCAGGTATAGAGACGAATTGTACTCCAACGATTCCGAGGGCAATGGAATTGGCGGATTCCAGAAAGCTCCAATGGGAATAAAACCCTGCATATCAGGCAGCACAGGAGAAGAATTTGGAAGAATTAGAATCTTCCCGGTGACGTTGTTAGTGGAGTACCAGTTATGCATAGAATTAAAGTAATAAGGAATAGAGTTTGAAGGAACATTAACATATGAATTGACCGTGGAGGTATATGAAATTGAGTTAGCAAGGAGCAACCATACAAAAAAAACAACAATAATAGTCCTTGTTACATTCTTAGAAGTTCTGGATCCGAAGCTTCGTTCAACTATCTTTGACGCACTGTGTTTCTCACGTACAACAGGATTAAATAAAGAACTTTCTCGTTTAAACCACTTCTCGGGAAGCCCTAAAAGCAGTTTCAGGATACCGGAAAAAAGGAAGAGCAAACTCAAATCCTGTGCGAGCTGATAAAATTCTGGATAATCCAGATCATCAAATATTTTCACTTTAAGAAATAGGCTTGTTATTAGCTCGTATCTGAAAAGAATGATTATTGTAGTGAATATTGCATATATAACAAAATTGATTCTGTAGTAGATATAATAATCATCTAAACGAACGAAAAATGAGAGAACACCGAAAGTAAGGGAAAGTGCGACAATACTGTACCAGAATAATGTTGTGTAGAACGAGAGTAAGGGCCCCTCCCATAAACCGTTTAGAATAGCATACTCAATTCCCAAATCTTTAAATTCGTATTGAATGGTGGAAAGAACATATGAGCTTGCACCATGTGTTAATGAACTGTTTGTTAGAAGATCGTGTACCGAAAATATGGACAAAAGGGCAACAGGAACTGCTAGCAAAGAGAACGGCAAGGAAAATAAAGCGATCGCTTTCAGTCTGGCAGTCGCAGTTTTATAATGGTGCATAACCCCCAGAAGTAAAAACGCTGCAACGATTAGGATTGAAATAAAGAACCCATTGGGAAAATAATTTGAAATTG
>JAJYZL010000140.1 GCA_021799965.1 bacterium
TCAGTTATTTGAGATTTATTTATCTTCTACAATAATAAAACATCTACGATGTTTCTGCTACTTGAGAATTCTTAGATATTTATGCTCATTAATTTATTTATTTTATCAAACAATTCTTTTAATTCAAAAGGTTTTGAAATATACTCATCGCATCCGGCATCAAGAGAATTTTGCCGGTCAGTTAAAAAAGCATGTGCAGTTACTGCAATAACCGGAATGCTTGAATACTCCGGGGTCTTTTTAATTAGTGTTGTAAGTTCTAATCCGTTCATATCTCCCTGTATTGATATATCCATTAATATAAGTTCGATGGAATTAGTCTTTAATGCCTCAAGTGCTTCAGAAGCAGAAGGCACAACAACAGAATTATATTTTTTAGATAGTATTAGTCTTAAAGCATTTTGGTTTATCTCATTGTCTTCGACAATTAGAATTAAAGGCTTTCCGTCTTCACTATGTTGATGCTTGAGTGTTACTTTTTTAGTTGGATACTTTTGTGATGTTTCGATTACTTTTTCAAGTTTGCTATTTACCCCTTGTGCGAAATGAATTGTAAAGGTTGTACCCTCACCTTTTTTACTTACAGCAGAAATGGAGGCATTGTTCAAATCCAGGTACTTTTTTACTAATGAAAGTCCAAGTCCGATTCCTTCATAAGGTCTACTGTACCCAATTACTTCCTGAGTATAAGGTTCAAATAAATGTTTTAAGTATTCCTCATCAATACCAATACCGCTGTCTTTAACATCAACTTTTAGAAATCCATTAGCATCTTTATAAAGAATTACTTTGACATATCCTTTATGCGTATACTTTAAGGCATTATCAATTAAATTTGAGATAGCATGAGAAATACAATATGTATCCGCCATTAAATTTCCATCTTCGCATTTATTCTCAAAAGTAAGTTCAAGAGAATTTGTAACGGCTGTTGACTTGTACTCCGACATTAAATTATTAATAATTAACGGAAGTTTTAGTAATCCTTTGCTTACTGAAAATTCACCGACTTGCAGCCTGGAAAAGTTCAAAATCATATCAGTAGTTCTAACAATACGTTTACTTGAACTGTCTATAGCATTAAAGCAATCTACATCATCTTTAGAAGCAAATTGAGCGAGTGATTCTTTAATCAAGTTTGTCATTCCCAATATTCCGTTTAAGGGGGTCCTAATTTCGTGAGAAATATTTGCAATAAATGCGTCTTTTAATTTGTTAGACTTTTCAGCTAATTCTTTTGCTTGAATCAAATCTTGTTCTGCTTGCTTTTGTTCTGAAATATTTATTGTAACGCCTTCAAAGCCAACCAATTGATTATTAACATTACGTATACTGCGTGCCGTCTCTGAAATCCAGATAATACTGCCGTCTTTGCGATATACCTGGGATTCAAAGTTGTTTACCGCGCCTTGCTCCTGCGTTAACCGGGTAAACTCCTCCCGGCGTCCGGGTTCAACGTAGAACCTGCGGTTTAGATCGGAGACACACTCCATTAAATCTTCCGGTGACTCATAGCCAAGTATCCGTGCGTGCGTTGGATTTGCCGACAAATATCTGCCGTCAGTTGTAGTTTGATATATGCCGACGATGGCGCTTTCAAAGATACTGCGATACTTTTCTTCCGATCGCTGCAGAGCCTCCTCCGCCTGTTTGCGTTCGGTAATATTTTCAATAGTCCCCTCATAGTACAAAGTTTCTCCTTTGGAATTACGAATAGCGCGTGCGCTCTCACTAACCCAAATTTCTTTCCCATCTTTTCGTTTCCATAGAAATTCCCCCCCTCTAATTTCACCATATTTCTCTATTGGCTCTATGAACAGTTCACGGGAATAAGATTGTTCAAACCCTTCTTTCTTCAAATCTCTTTTTTTGAGTTCCTCGAAAGAAGTATACCCAAGCATACTAACAAGAGCGGGATTAGCCATAAGAATTTTACCATCCGGCGTAGTTCTGTATATACCGATTGTTGCATTAATGTATAATGATCGGAAGCGTTCTTCGCTTTCCTTTAGCGCCTCTTCTGCACGTTTTCGCTCGGTGATATCACGTGAAATGCCTAATACTGCTCTTACTCCTTCTATATCATCTTTAAGTGGAGCGAGTGTTACGCTAATCCATGTTTCCCCATTTCCAGGGAAGGTTCTTTTATACTCAATATTCAAAGCATTGCCGCTTGAAAAAACTTCTTGTATATCTTTCCTTCGCTCTTCGAACAATGCAGGAGAAAATAGTTCAGTGAGATTTTTACCGATGAGTTCTTCCGGGCGAACATTAAATCTTTTTGCGCCAAATTCATTTATATACTCAAGAAATAAATTGCGGTTGAGTATAAATATTGCATCTTCAGCGGACTCAGCAAGAGTTCTGTAACGGTTTTCACTTTCGCGCAAAGACTCTTCAGTTTTTTTTCTTTCAATAATTTCCGCAGTTAAAGCAGCAGTTCTTTCAATAACTAATGCTTCCAAATTTTCGTGTATAAGGCATCGGTCCAAAGCGGCGCCAATTTGGTTCCCAATACCGTTTAATACGGCAAGATCATTATCATCAAACAAAACATTCTCCGCACCAACCAAATTTAGAATACCCATTAAAACATTGCCGCTTTTCAAAGGAATAGTTACATGAGAACGCAATCCGAGGGAGATCG
>JAJYZL010000141.1 GCA_021799965.1 bacterium
AAATTCTTATATCATCGAGAGATCCGTTAAAATTATTTGAATTATTATAAGGTAGCTCCTGTCCAAAAGTTAAAGCAATATTTGTTTGGAGAAGTGAGCCTGACCATGAAGAAAATGAATCAAGATTTCCGTTAAGATAAATCTCATAATCAGAGCCACTGTAAAGAACTGTAACATTATACCAGATACCTGTAGACAATTTTGTTTCCGAATCAAGATCAATGATTCCGCCATTTTTTGTGCTATTTGTTTTTATTGTCCATCGTAGGAGATTATTCGGTATGATCGAAACTTTTAGCCTACTATTATAGCTGCCTTGAGATATGACATACTGTTCGTTTCCATTAAAAGCAGAAATCCTCATCCAAAAATCTATAGTAATTGCATTTTGGAAATTCAAGCTTGGAGATGACGGAACAAGAATATAACTTGTTTTTCCATCGAAGTAATAAGCTCTATTTAGATTTTCAAATCGGTCACTGGTTGATATAGCACCTTTAATTGTTCCGTTATTATTGTTACCGCTAACATCGTTTGCGTTCCCGTCAAAAGGATAATATGCCATTAAATCCCCAGTTGTAAGGGCAGATAAATCTCTTACTTCAACTTCGAGACTATCGGTTACAATAGTTCCGTGACCGTCGCTAACTGAACATCGCATGTAATAATTGCCGGGTGTATTCGGGGCTGTCCAATTTATTGAAGAACCACTGCCAGAAATAATTCCATTAGAGGAGAACCAGGAGTATGATAAAGAATAATTACTGCTGTCGCTTGCAAAACATGTAAAGATTGAAGTAGAATCAATATTGATCTTCCTTGGTGAAGCAGTAATTTTAGTAATCACGGGATGGTAATAAATAGAATCTAAAACAGTTAAAGTATCTGCAACAGAGTCTTTCAGTCCATAACTATCAGTTACAATACAAGATACCTCATAATTTCCCGCTGAATTTGGAGCAATCCAATTGACCTGGCTTCCAGTTCCAATTAATGTACCTGCTGATGTTTTCCATGTGTATGCCATACTATCGCTATCAGGATCAACCGCAGTACAATACATTTTGACTGTATCACTTTTTAAAATAGTACCAGCAGCGGGAGACAAGGATCTAATTCGCGGAGGGTAGTTCGCTACAACATTGTTTGACTGGTAGTCGACAACGACTCCGTTTATTAAAAATTTCTTCAAGTTATAAGATTGAATTCCTCCAGCAGGAGCTAGAACTGCAAGCACGGCAGAATTTGCCGGTATAGTAATATTTGTCGAACCTGCCACTCCTTGTGCTATAAAAACCTTCGATACTACATCATATATATCAACAGTATTACTGCCGACATTTATTATAACCGATTTATCACTAAGATAAGGATTGTAATAAAGATAAGTTGGATAAGCGGTATCGTGGAAATAATCCGTTTTCAAAAGATTAAGCTGTAAAATACCCTCTACATTTGTAGTGTCTATTATGCCGCCCAGAATCCCCACGTGTGATGAACTATAAAGAGAAAGATTTGTCAATCCCCAGCCGCCACTTTCAGCATCACCGGAAGCGAAGGGCGATATAGAACTTGAATTTAATGAATACTGATGCATTGCTTCATGAGCAATATAAGAGTTTGGATCGTACTGGTCTGCCCAGCTTTTACTTGCAGTGTCCTGATTAGCAGCAGGCAAATATTTAGGATAAAATAAACGTGAAGCGTTTGCTACATTCAAGACCCATTTACCAATGGCTCTTGCAAATCTTGGGTCATATCTAACCATCGGAACTAATGCACCAACTTGTTCGAATCCATTCATTACAAATGCATAATTATTACTATAATTTATTTCGCCAATTAATCCGTCGCAATCCAAACCTCCCCAAGTTGCATAATTTGGATAACTTGCATTTGACATGGCACCCCAATTTCTTAAAGAAGTAATATTAAAACACCAGTTTATTAATTTAGTAATATCATAATTAGTCCCTAATTCCGCGTTCATTCTTGCGGCTGTATAAACTCCGTATGGCAACTGGATTTCATAAGCGGGGTTGTTGTTCCAATTATTTAGGAACTCCATAGCAAGTTCGGCGCCTGTGCGATATTTAGCAGAGCCAGTTTTGATATAAGCATTATATAGCAACCATGCGATAGCACCAGCGGCTTCGGGTTCATGCGGTGTAGCGTCAGTTGGCGTCATTGTAGGAATATCCCAGCCTCGATGATCCATGTTGGGTAATTGCCATGGCGTTGTACTCCCACCCATTGCATTAACAGCTTTCAACCATTGATCAGCTACACTTATAAACTGACTATGAAAGTCGCCAACATTTGGATATAAAGAATAAAGCTGGTAGAAAAAGACATTAGGCATTGTTTCGTACCACCAATCATCATTTGTCAAATCGTTAGGCTGATTTTTATAAACATTTTGTCCATTTACTTTATTAAACCATTCCTGAGCCATTTCAACCCAGTTATAGCCGTTCTGATTTGACTTATCAATTCCAACCAAAGACGCTCCGACTAATGCTGGGATACAATTTATTGCTTCGGCGGATGTTGGCGCTGTAGTTCCTACAACAGTATGAAGTCCGAATCTTGGGCCTGTATAATTTGTGGCATTATTAT
>JAJYZL010000142.1 GCA_021799965.1 bacterium
GCAAAAAAAATTCCTCCTCCGTTTGTCTCCACTTTATCGGAACAATTCTTTAAACCTATTTTCTCTCCGGAAAATTTACAAGTAAAAGAAATTGATATTCCGATTCAAGGCTCTTTAATTAAGCTTGATTCGTTGAATTATTATAAGGGAAGAATTGATGCAGGCATGGGATTATATTCATTGCCTACGGTCGCCTTTAATTATTGGCAACCTTTTGAAAACGGTATGCTTGAGGGGTTTGCTTCCGCATTAAATCAGCGTCCTTACGTTGCAAATAGCGAAAAATATTCATTTAACGGGGGTGCAAATCTTTTCCTCTATGTTAGAGATGACAGTAAAATATTCCCGGGAACTCATTTCAAATTCGGCGGTAATTATTCTACTACAACTTATAAATTATTCGCATCTGATAATCCGTTTTTTAAGCGAAATCTAAATATTGGTAATGCCTCAGTGAAAATTGAAAACCTTACAAGCAAATATGTAATTTTTAGTGGCAAGATTGAGGATAAGTTAGAATCACTGCAGAATGAAAATTATTCGGAAAATCTTATGAACGTTGAAGGCTTCGCAAAAATTGGTTTTCCTACCTTTTATCTTGGCGTTGATGCAAATTTTAAGAAACAATTCTTGACAAATAATATTTACAACAATCAAATAGGTTATTTTCTGTCGGCAAGACCATCGGTAGAATTAAATATAACAAATCTTTTAAGGGCCTCTTTCGGATTTTATTTTTCTCAAGTCAGTCTAAATAATTTCTTTTCACCTTATGCCTCGGCAGCATTAAACCTCGGTAACGGAATTTCTCTTTTCGGAGATTATTCTCCGCAAACAGAATTTCTTACTCCGGAATATTTCCTGAATCAAAATCCTTACTATAATCCGCAAAATTTTTCTAATTTGTTCGTAAAAAATAACTCTTCATTTGACGCTTATATCAAATATGAGTATTATACTTTATTTGAAATTGATGGTGGTATAAAATATTTATCAACGGAGAATTTACCATACTTTACAGATCTAAAATCGCCCGGTATATTTAATATTCTCACGGCTAATGCAAAAAGTTATTCGGCATTTGTAGATTTGCTTTTCCATCTTGGTCCTTATGGTGAATTTTATGGTACCGTCGAAGTGAATAGCACAAAAGATTCTTCTGGAAATTTTGTGCCCTATTTTCCGCAATTAAAATCCTCTTTGAATTACGGCTATTACTTTAATTCCGGCTTAGATGCTGAAATCAATTTAATGTACAACGCAGGAAGTTACACCGGCCTCAGTAATTCAGTTGAATTAAATCCTTATTTCAATTTAGGATTGAAGTTCTCTTATAAATTGGAACCGGATTTTTTGCTGACTCTTAAATTATCTAATTTATTTAATCATAAGAATTATATGTGGAATGGTTATCAAGACCTTCCCTTGAACGTTGTTGGCGGGATTAGATATCAATTTTAATGAACATAAAAATAATTTGTATAATTCAATATGAAATTCCTTAAATTATAATGACGAATAATTAAATTTGTATTATGACTAAAGCAGAACTTATAAGGAAGCTTGCAAAGAAAGCCGGTATACCGGATTCGGAAGCAAAAGTTTTCTTTGAAATATTCCTAAGGAAAGCCTCGGAAATTCTAAAACTGGGCGAAGCGATAAAGTTGAAAAACTTTGGCTATTTCCAGTTTAAGAGAGGTATGATTAAAAATATTCATTCGATCGCAAGCTCAGTTAATAACTTGGCCTACGCAGACCTGATGATTTTTACTTCGCTTAACGAGACTGAAGAAGGAGAAGAAAATTTAATTTTTAATATCCCGTCTTTACGTGATGAAGAATTTCATTATGTTGATCTATTTTTTAGTCTAAGTATTGGAAAACCGTTGATCCCTCTTAAAGGCGTTGCCGGCGCTGAGTTCTTTATTCCTCCAACCGGTATAGAATTGAAAAAACTAATTAACTCAAGAGTTGATAAACTTTTGTTTGATGCTGAAATTATTGATAAGCACGTAAAAGGTAGTGAGTTTCTCCTTATCGATGTCGAAAAAAGTAATCTGGAACAATTTGAATTTAATTGGGAAAGCGTTTATTCTGAAAATTTAGAAGGTTCCGCAAGAAATAAAATTCCAAGCATGCAAAATTATTCCGCCGGTAATTCAGGTTTGGAACATGTAGATTGGGATTTTGGTGAAGATTTATCAAAACAAATTGAAGAAGAAGTCTTGTTAGATACTTCAAAAGATTCTGAAAATATTTCGAATTATGAATTGGATGATTCAGCCGGAATTGAGTGGAACTTCGGAATTCCTATTTCTGAAGGTAGTGTAATCCTAAATGCAGAATTTGAAAAAGTTGATTCGTTAAGAACTACTTTGAGCAGTGGTTTGTTAGATGATTTTTCAGGAAATAAAAAGATAAATGATGATGATAGTGTTTCAAATGGAATTGAAGAAAGGATTCAAGAAGAATTAAACGATTTCCATCCTATAAAATCTATTACTTCTGAATTAAATGAACCACCTGCCGGAATGGGAATAACACAATCTGAACTCAATCTCTCTTGGAATTTTGGTAATACAAATCCGGAAATGACTTATCAAA
>JAJYZL010000007.1 GCA_021799965.1 bacterium
GGTTTACAGTTGCCTCTAGAAGAGATATTTGGATCTCGGTTTCCTCTCCCGTTTTTCCCTCGGCAAAGGCCGTCTCCTTAATCTTCCGCAGGTAATACCCATTCCTCTTTCATGATCGCGGTCTAATTTTGTCTGAGGTCTATTTTCTTCCGAGAAATACTTAATGAATTTCTTGGGTGCGGAAGGAAGATCTAGTTCGGCTAATGGATTCTTGAAGTTTTCGATCGCATCGATTATTTGCTCTTTTGTTGGCTTACGCTTAAATTTCACCGCTACACTGGCCATATGTCCATCAGAAACGGCGACTCTTATACAGGTTGCCGAAATATTTATCTCTTTCGACGGCATTATTTTTTTGCCTTTTATGGAACCTAAAATTTTGAGTGGCTCTTTTTCTGTTTTTTCTTCTTCTCCTCCTATGAACGGAATGCAATTATCCACCATTTCCGGCCAAGATTCAAAAGTTTTTCCGGCTCCGGAAATAGCTTGTAAAGTAGTCACCGAAACAGTTTTGGGACCAAACTTTTTCAAGGCATGAATTATGGGCAAATATGATTGAAGAGAACAATTCGGCTTTACAACAATAAATCCTCCTTTCCCTAAATTCCGCTTCGCGGAATCGGGCGACGCCCCTCGGGCGTTTAGCCAGCCGCGATTCTTTCTTTGGATATCAATAATATCCAAATGATCGCTATTCAACTCCGGCATGATCATAGGCACATCCTCAGTCCATCTATGCGCTGAATTATTAGAGACGACGGCTACGCCTGCGGCGGCATATCGCTCCTCAACCTCTTTTATTTTTTGCTTATCCATATCAATCGCGGAAAAAACCAAATCAACGCTTTTTACGATCTCATCAAAATCTTCTTCAACGGCCCTAACAATTATATTTTTTACATTTTCGGGAATACTGGTTCTCATATTCCACCTTCCATTCATTACCTCTCCATATTTTTTCCCGGCTGACTGCGGTGACGCAGCAACAACCACAACGTTGAACCAAGGATGATCTTCCAAAAGAGAAATGAATCTCTGGCCAACCATACCAGTTGCCCCTAAAATACCAACCCTAAACTTATTTTTTAGGACTTTCATATTTTTGTTTGAAAATTAAAAATTTAAAATTATAAATTATATCCTTAGTATATCCGCCAATACTCCACCAGCCGTCACCTCTGCTCCAGCACCCGGACCTTGCACGACAAGGGGTCTTTCTTTGTATCTCTTGGTGTAAAAAGCAAAGATATTGTCTGCTCCGCTGGTATGAGCTAAAGGATTTTCTTTGGAAACCATCTCTAATTTAGCTGAAGCTCTGTCTTTATATATCTTCGCGACATAACGCAAAACTTTATCATCTCTTTCGGCTTTTTCTGACATTTTTTTGAAATAGCCGTCAAAGCCCTTCAACTCTTCCATAAACTTTTCCACATCGCTCATCTTTCTTAGTTTTTCCGGAACCAAGCTTTCTATTTTCACATCTTTAAATTCCATTTCCAAGCCGATTTCTCTAGCCAGTATTAGCAATTTTCTCCCCACGTCTTGGCCGCTTAGATCTTCCCGCGGATCCGGTTCGGTATAGCCTAGTTTTTTGGCCTTGGCTACTATTTCACTGAAATTTTCCTTTGAATTGAAATTATTGAAAATATAGCTTAAAGTTCCGGAAAAAATACCTTCGATCCTTTCAACTCTATCCCCGGCAGCTATCAGATCTCTTAAAGTAGATAGCACGGGCAAAGCCGCGCCGACATTTGTTTCATATAAAAACCTCTTACTACTTTCCCTAAGCACCTCTCTTATCTTTTCATAATCTTTCATTGGTAAAACATTGAATTTCTTATTTGGGGAAACGACACTGAAGCCCGCTTCGGCTATTTCAATATATTTTTTAGCAATGAACTCGCTAGCCGTGCAATCAACGAAAATTTTATCGGAAAAATTCAACCGCTTGGCCTCATTCAGCCACTTATTGAGATCAGCAGCCTCGCCCTTTTCAAGAGAGCTCTTCCAATTTTTTAAATCTATCCCTAGTTCACTTAACAACATTTTTTTATCGTTAATTATTCCGCAAACCCGCAGAGATTTGAAGGGCAGCTCCTTGATCTGATCAAGCAATGTTCCTCCTATATTGCCCGTGCCGATCAAAAATATATTTTTGACCCCGTCAAATACATATTGATCATGTATCAAATTTAATGCCTTAGCCTTATCTTTAGATCCAACTGTCAGAGAAATATTTCTTTCTGATCCGCCCTGTGCAATAGCGGTAATATTTATCTTATTTTCGCCAAGCACTTTAAAAAGCTTACCGGAAATTCCAGGCGTCCCGCGCATCTTGTCGCCCACCACCGCAATGATGGCCTGATCTGATATAAAACTTAAATTAACGGAGCCGGCTTTAATTTCCTTTTGAAATTCTTTTTTAAGAAAGATCAGCGCCTGTTTAAGCTCGCTTGTTTTTATTGCCAGACAAACAGTGTGTTCAGAAGATGCCTGAGAGATCAAAATAACATTTGCCTTAGCCTTCCTAGTTGCTTCAAAAATTCTCGCAGCACTTCCCGGAATACCGATCAAGCTTACTCCGCCGACGATCACTAAAGAGATAACATCGACAGATGTGATTCCTTTTACTACCGGACCACCATCGGATGGATTTTTTAAGATTAAGGTTCCTTTTGTTGACGGATTAAAAGTATTTTTGATCACAATGGGGATCTTCTTTTTGACTGCCGGCAACATAGTAGCCGGATGAATAACTTTGGCTCCAAAATAAGCCAGCTCCACAGCCTCTTCATAGCCGACCTCTTTCAAAACAACCGCATTTTTGACTAGCTTGGGATCGGCGCTTAAAATTCCGTCAACATCGGTCCAAATCTCAACAATTTTAACTCCCAAAGCTGCGCCAAAAATAGCCCCCGAATAATCAGATCCGCCCCTCCCTAATGTCGTAGTTTCATTATTATTAGTTGATCCTAAAAATCCGGTAATCACAGGAATTCCAACCTTATCAGAAAAATATTTTTTTATGATTTTATTTGTTTCCAAAAAATCCACCGCCGCATTCATAAAATTATCGTCGGTTTTAACCAATTCTCTGGCATCAACAAAATAACTTTTTTTAAAAAGCCCGTCTTTGATATATCCCGATACTATAAAAGCTGAAAATCTTTCTCCAAAGCTGGCCACCAAATCCAATTGCTTGGGAGAAACTTCTTTTTTGGATAATATTTTCTCCAAAACTTCGCTCAACTCCATAATTAAATTTTCAATATATTTCAAAGCCGCTTTCTGCCCGGCTTTTGATTTTATCAGTTTTTTGACGGCTTCCTCGTGACGCTTTTTTATTATCTCAACCTCATCTTTGTATTTAACATCGCCGGACGCTGCTAATTTAGCTGATTTCAAAAGCTGATCGGTAATTCCCTGAAAAGCCGAAACCACCATAGCAACACCTTCTTTTTTTGCCGCATCAACTACTATTTTAGACGCCCTCTTTATCATTTCCGGATTACCCACAGACGAACCTCCAAATTTTAATATTTTTATGATCATAATTTTAATTATTTATTTTTTAATTAAAAACCCCGGCTTTCGGCCGGGGTTTAGTTAGTTTTTGTAAATACTTTAACTACAACCTCGGCTGAGAGCTAGTTGTTGTAGTTGTAGTTGTGAAAACGACTCTTAATAACATTAATTTAATGATAACAAGCACAAATTGATAGTCAACTCCACAAAAAAAGCCCCGACTCTTACTGAGTCGGGGCTTGTTACCCCTCAGAACTCTTCGATCGGCACAACACCGTCGATGAGACCATATTTTTTTGCTTCCTCCGGAGAGAAATAATGGTCCCTGTCCGCATCTTTTGTTATCTCTTCGACGGTTTTGTTCGATGCTTTTGCCAGAATATCGTAAAGGATATCCTGCAGCCTTTCCGCTTCACCGATAGAAGCCTTCATGTCAGCGACCGGCCCCTCGGCTCCGCCGGAAACCTGATGGATCATGATCCTGGCATACGGCAAGGAAAATCTCTTGCCCTTGCTACCAGAAGCCAAGATAACAGACCCCATAGAAGCAGCCTGACCCATGCAGATGGTGCTGATAGCTTTTCCCTTTTTGATTATATGCCGCATCGTAGAGATGATAGCCAATCCCGCCGTCACTGATCCGCCAGGGGAATCAATGTAAATATTGATATCCTCGTTTTTGTCTACACTGTTGAGATAAAGAAGCTCCCCGACTATTATGTCAGCCATAGCGTTTTCGATCACGCCGCTGATCATAATGATGCTGTTATTCTGCAAAAGGGAGGAAAACAAATCATACGCCTCCCTTCCCGTGGGGGTCTTCTGGATAATGGTCGGAACCAGTATTCCGCTTCTCGGGACGTAAAGTCCGCTTTTGGTATCTTTTTCCATAATACCGCCTCCTTATTCTTATTTTTAAGCTCCTAATTTAAACCTAAATTAAAACCCGACAGTGGTCAATAGATAAAAAACAACCCCGATAATTATCAGGGTTGTTTTAAAAAATCTATTTTTTTGTTTTTATTATTTCGTCCACCAAACCATATTCCTTGGACTCTTGCGGGGTAAGCCAATAGTCCCTATCCGTATCTTTCTGAATCTTGGAAAGAGATTGACCCGTGTGTTTGGCTAAAATTTGATTTAACTGCTCCCTCATTCTCAAAATATGTTTAGCGCTAATCTCAATCTCAGTAGCTTGACCGCCGATTCCCTCGCTCATTATTTGATGTATCAAAACTTCAGAGTTTGGAAGAATAAATCTTTTTCCCTTTGTTCCGGCTGCCAAAAGAACGGCGCCCATTGAAGCCGAAATACCAACTCCGATAGTGGAAACATCGCATTTTACATGCTGCATCGTATCGTAAATTGCCAACCCGGCGCTTACCGAACCGCCCGGAGAATTTATATAAAGCTTAATATCCTTTTTAGAATCTTCGTGTTCCAAAAATAAAAGCTGAGCGATGATAGTATTAGCCATGCCGTCATTTACTGGACCACCTAAAAATATTATTCTCTCTTTTAAAAGACGGGAATAAATATCATAAGCCCGCTCCCCCATTGAGCCTTTTTCTATAACTGTCGGAATTAAATATTCGTTTTTTTCGTTCATAGGATTAATTATAACTAATTTTTCACCAAATACTAATACCTAAATAAATCGCAGTCAATAGTTGACATTTTTACTGGAAAACTTTAGGTTATAAATAGTTTAAAGTTCTTTGACAGGAGGATATGGTATGGAAACCAAGATAAAAGTCGTTCTGGAAGGAGTGGGTCGCGGTCTCCTTATGCATAAGTTCTGCATAGAAGACTACGGACAGATAAAGAGAAATAAAGCGGCAAAACCGTCACCGGAAGAAGAAGCTGAAAAAGTAGCTTACCGCCTGCCTGCGCAGGCGGACCTGCCTGCGCAGACAAGCCTGCCGGCTCAGAAGAAATCCGAAAAAGGACAGCTTTGCCTCCCGGCAGAGCACTTTATAGGATCTCTTATATCGGCAGGGGCCGGCTTCAAACAAGTCGGTAACGGCAAGAAGACTTACAAGTCGGCCTTCTCCGGCAATCTGGATATCTATCCGGAAAACGTCGGACTGACTGATGCAAACGGCGTAGCACTGGAAGATTACAAGATAGACAGCCGGCCCGTCTGCATCAAAGCCACGAAGGGCAGGATCATTCGCCATCGCCCGCTCATCAAAGCAGGCTGGCGTGCAGAATTCGTAATAGCCCTTTCCGACGATTCGATATCGCTAGAAATAATCAAAGCGATACTTGAAGAAGCCGGGAGAACCAAATGCGTCGGCGATTTCCGCCCACGCTTCGGCCAGTTCCGAGTAGTTTCCGCAGAAAAAATTCAGTAGTTGAGGTATGCTAAGGCGAGGTGCGGTTAGGTGAGGTGTGGCAATACTTAAGCTCAAACCGCTTTGACGTACCAAGGTCTGGTGCGGAGAGGTGAGGTGAGGTTAGGTAAGGTTGGGTAGGGTACGGTAAAACAAAAGCCCTCCGATGAAAATCGGAGGGCTTTCTTTTTTTAAAAAATATATTTAAATATTTATTTTGCTGCCTCTAAAAAATCAAATACTTTTTTGTTTTTCACTATATCGTAGCTGTAATTATATATTCTTTGCGGATCTATTTTAGCCGCCATATCCGGCCTCAAAGTTGCCAAAAATTTATTGGACTCGGCCTCCACCTCCTCTGCATTTGGCTCTATTTTTTCATCTTTAGCTATCTTGTATAAAACTAGATTTGAAGCTACGCTTTTTTCCGCTTCGGGCTTAAGCTTAGCCTTAATTTCATCCTCGTTAAATTTATCTTTAAAATATGTTTTATACTCTTCTATCATTCCTGCTAGTGTTTTTTCTACCATTACTTCAGGCAAGTCTAGCTTAGAGTTCTTTACGATCTCCTCCAAAGCCATTATTCTTAATTTTTCTTTTTCTTTTATTTCCTTTTCTTTGGCAATTCCGTCTTTAATACTGGCTTTTAATTCATCAACTGTTTTAAATTTCCCAAGTTCTTGCGCTAAGGCATCAGTCATTTCCGGAACCTGACGTTCAAAAACTCCGGTCAATTTTATTCCGTCAAATTCTTCGCCCTCTTTACGCCCTACTATTTTTTTATCAAATTCGGACTCTTCATGTTTATGTTCTTTTTTAGATTCTTCTTCAGCATCACAATGCTCGCACCCGCTTTCTTCAATATGAGAATGGCCCAAGACAAACTGATCGTCCTTACCCTTGTAAGTAATATTAACCACATCACCCATTTTCGCGGCACTGGCAGAACGCACTATTTTAGCTCTGGAATTTAATATCCATTTTATAGCCTCATCAACTTCTTCATCGGAAGCCGCTACGTCAATTTTCTCCGAAAATATTTTGGCGGCCACTTTTTTATAATCACCCAATTCAACTTCCGGAAATACGGCAATATCCACCTTAAAAAATAAGTCATTGCCCTTTTCTTCAATATTTATTTTTGGCTGATCAATAATCTCCCATTGTTTTTCTTCCGTGATCTCTTTTAAAATTTCCCTGATCGCACGAATCGCCGCCTCATTAAAAACTTTTTCCTGATCAATAGCGGCGCTAGCCATCTCTTTAGGGGCGGTTCCCTTTCGGAAACCTTTTAATTCCACGTTTTTAACTGCCTCCTCACGTACAACTTCCCAATATTTTGCAAATTCTGCTTGGTTCAAATTAATTTCCAAATGCTTAATTGAACCCGGTAAATCCTTGTGTGTGTATTTCATAATTATAGGAATTTTAAACTAAAAACACCCCTTTGTCTATCGGGGTGTTTTTAGTATTTCGTTTATTGGATTCCCAGTTTTGTAAGCAATGCCTTCATTCCATTATAAGAATCTGAGATAACGAAAAGATTTGTAGCCGTCCATCCATAATTCAACGAAGCTCCAGTCTTAGCAAAAGACAGGTACCTCATAGGAAGACCATTGGCACTGCCATCTTTAAAAGCAGATGCCGGTTTGCCCGGATCACTGAGGTACAAATTAGCCAAACTGGCTGATTTTTCTAACTTTGTCATAGCATTTTTCGCTGTAGCTAAATCAACTCCGTTGTTAAGTTTTGCAACAAATCCCAGCCACGATCCGTCCTTATCATATGTTATTACAGTGGTGAAATCCTGGTTAAACAGAGATCCGATCCCAGAAGAAGTAAATTCCGGAAGGAACATCGAAAATATATCTGCAAAAGCAGGCTGGCCAGTTTCATTACTTAAAATTACTTCTTTAATGGCGGTAATTGTTTGAGGCTTATTGGCGGCTTCCGCAACTAACGCGCTCTTAAGCGAAATAAGTGTTGAGGATGCATTTAATGAAATTTTAGCTATCATATCCGGCTGAGAAATAAGAAGTGATGCGTGTGGCAACATTATCGGTGCGGCTGGAGTTATTTCGGTAGTGGTCGCAGTGCTCGTAGCTATTTCAGAAGTGGTGGTAGATTCGGACGATACCCCTGCGGCAGTGGTTGTTGCCGACAATTCTGAAGTTGTCGTAGACACAACTTCTGATACAGGCGCAGTTTCAGCGGGTGGAGGAACAACAGACGATGAATTATTTAATGAAATTGCCGGCTTTGCGAACATCGGATAAACATAAACATAGCCAACATACGCCGCAGCGGCCAAAACTAAAATTAAAACTATAATTAATATAACCGCTTTCATTCCGCTTTTCTTTGGTCCGGACGGAGGAATAACTCCCTCTCCTTGTCCCGGCTTAATCATTCCCTCCTCTTTTGATAGATCGCCTTCCAATTCCATTGTTGATTGCTTATTTAACTCCGGAGGAGTGAAGGGTTTTGGTACCGGACTTTCTCCGCCTGATTGTTTAACAGATTCCATATCTGATTGCATTGTACGCAGTGTTATTTCTGGAGGCGGAGGAGGGGGGGGCATTGGCCGTCCAGCTCCCTGACCGGGCATTCCCTGGCCATTACTTGCTCCATTCCAATTTTGCTGATTAAAGTTATCGTCCATATTATTTATATGTTTTTATTTAATTTTATCTTATACAAATATTATAGCACTCTGAACAAATAAAAACCGCCATCCATTGTGGATAGAGGTTTTTAGTGAAAATTGGATTATTTTTTCTAAACTCGATCAGCGGGTTTATTTAACGCCCTTAAAGACAAACTTATTTTTCCATTTTCTGCTCTGATTACTTTAGCTCTGACAAAATCACCCAGCTTCACTACATCTTCAACCTTTTTGACAAAGCCATCTTTAAGTTCGGAAACATGTATCATGCCATCTCTACCAGGACCAAATTCCACGATAGCTCCAAAGTCTAAAATTTTAACAACACTTCCCTCGACTATCTGACCAACCTCTACATCGGCAACAATTGATTTAACCTGTCTCATTGCAGCTTCGGCTGATTCCTTATTTGGCCCAGCTACATAAACTATACCGCTCTGATCAATATCAATTGTTAGCGCGCCGGTTGAGGCAATTATGCCGTTGATAACTTTTCCCCCAGGACCAATGACTTCACCAATTTTGCTAGGATCAATATTCAAAGACAAAACTACCGGGGCATACTTGGAAAGTTCCTTGCGAGGTTCTTTCAATGCGCCCGTAATAGTTTTCAAAATATGAAGACGGGCAGCTTTAGCCTGCGCCAAAACCTTTTCAACCATTTCCATATTTATTCCGCTAATCTTAACATCCAATTGAATAGCAGTGACGCCCTCTTCTGTTCCCGCAACTTTAAAGTCCATATCACCATAATGATCTTCGGGGCCCTGAATATCAGTAAGAACCTTATAATTATCACTTTTATCATCGGTAATCAAACCCATAGCAATACCCGCGGCCGGTCTCTTGAGCGGAACACCCGCGTCCATCAAGGACAAGCCTCCAGCACAGACGGTTGCCATTGAGGATGAACCATTTGAAGAAAGGATTTCCGAAACTACGCGAATAACATAAGGAAAAGATTCATAAGATGGTAATAAGGGCTTCAGTGCTTTTTCCGCCAAAGATCCGTGACCTATATCCCTTCTGCCCGGTCCTCTAAATCCGCCGGTTTCACCAACAGAATAGGGTGGAAAATTATAATGAAGCATAAATCTTCTTTTGATAGAATTCCTCATGCTTTCAACTAATTGCTCTGCACCAGGGGGAGCGATGGTGGTAACAGACAAAGATTGCGTATTACCTCTTATAAATAAAGCTGAACCATGAGCGCGGCTAAGCACACCGGCCTCGGCATAAAGATCTCTCACTTCGTCAAGCTTTCTGCCATCAGGTCTTTTTTCTTCGCCAAGAATTTTCTTGTGCAGAATCTCATCCAGTCTAGACTCCATATAAACTTCCGATGCAATATATTCCTTTTCTTCGCCACCCATTGCTTCAAGCATCAATCTCATATCGTCTTTAATGCGATACAACATTTCTTCCCGCTTAACTTTTTCCGGATTATACAAAGCCTCCTCAAGTTTATTGCCAAAAAATTCATTGAGTTTCTGTTCAAGATCTTTTTCCGGAACGGCCAAATAAACCTCTGTTTTCGGAACAGCCATTTCTTTGGCAACTTTTTCTTGGAATTGTACGAGCTCCGTAATTTGTTTTTGAGCCAAAGCAAATCCATTAACCACATGCTTTTCATTAACTTCGTCTCCGCCAAGTTCAATCATATTTATCTTGTCCTTGGTTCCTGCCACAAACGCGTCAAAATCCAATTCGGATTCTCTGTCTTTCAAATTGACTATAGAAGTATTAACTAAAATTTCATCGCTGTTTTTAAACTTAGTGATTTTAACTCCAGCAACTGGTCCAGACCAAGGAATTCTAGAAACACTCAAGGCCATTGAGGCGGTAAGCAATCCGATAAAATCAGGATCACTAACACCATCTATCTGTAAAATAGTGACAACCACCTGAACTTCTCTGCGCATGGCTGAATTGAATAATGGCCTTACAGTTCTATCAATCAATCTACCCGACAAAATAGCCTCATCCGAAGCCTTACCTTCCCGACGTGAAAATCTGCTACCCAAAATTTTTCCGGCAGCGTAAAATTTTTCTTCATAATTCACAGTCAACGGAAAATAATCCATTCCTGCCTTATCAGTTTTTCCCATCACCACCGTAGCCAAAACCGCAGTATCTCCGTACTTACCGATAATTGCGGCGTCTGCCTGTTCTCCTAGTCTGGAAAATTCGAAAGACAGCGGTCTTCCGGCAAATTCCGTACTAAAAACCTTCTTGTTTAATTCCATAATTTTTGGAGAGGTTTAAGCTATAAAATGAAAAAATTTATCTAAAAACTTTCTCGTTTTATATCTTAACCCTCCGATTAATTTTAATATTTTTCCTCCGACGAGAGGATTTTTAATTTTAAGGCCAATTATTGACCTCCGAAATTCAAAAATTATAATATTTCAGAATTTCGGAGGTTAAAAATATTATATTTTAAATAATGCTTTTGGTACTTTTTCTATATTAATAAATTGATCGGCGATCTCTTGAAGACCGTGAGCGGTAGTCCTTCCAAAAGCAGCCACCTCCACGCTCCTGCCTTTTCCGAACTGCAAATACTGTACTAAAGGAATAAAATCACCGTCACCGGTTACTAAAATTATAACGTCCAAAAAATCAGACATTCTTAAGGCATCAACGGCCATTCCAATGTCCCAATCTGCTTTTTTCGATCCGTCCGGATTAATTTGTAAATCCTTAACTCTAAGCTCCAAACCGCACCGTGTCAGAGAATCAAAAAAAGAAGATTCTCCCAAAGCGGTATCGCTTTTAACAACATACGCAATAGAACGAATTAGTTTTCTGCCCGCTACCAGCTCTTTAATAAGTTCTTTATAATTCACCCTTGATTTATAAAGGTTTTTAGAAGAGTGATATAGATTTTGAATGTCAATAAAAATACCGACTCGCTGCTCTTTATGTCTCATCAGATTCTGATTTTATGCCTTCAAGCCCAACTTCTTTACTAAAGAAGCGTAATTTTTCGGCTTAGTTTTTCCAAGATAATCAAGCAATCTCTTTCTCTTTCCAACCATTTTCAAAAGACCCCTTCTGGAGTGATTGTCCTTTCTGTGTTTTTTAAGATGTTCAGTGAGCTCTTCGATCTGCTTGGTCAAAAGCGCAACCTGAACCTCAGCAGAGCCAGTATCAGCATCTGTCTGTTTAAATTCCTTGATAACGTTTAGTTTTTTACGAGTTGTAAGCATATTGATTAGTTTTCTAAATTGTTTACATTATAACAAAAACCCTAAAAAAGGCAACCCCCTTAATATTTACTGCTGTCGCACAATATTTATGATAAAATTAAGATAATGACAGATATTAATAAATTACTAACCCAATACCTGGATCATCTAGAGGTAGATAAAAACCGGTCAATTAAAACACGCGAAAATTACGAACGATACCTGAAAGCCTTCATTGCTTTTACAAAAATCCAGGAGCCGAAAGATATTGATTTAAATAAAGTAATGGCCTTTCGTCTCCATTTAGCCAGGGAAAACAATGGCGGAAAAGAACTAAAAAGAATAACCCAGTCATACTACATAATTGCGCTAAGAAATTTTCTTAAATATCTGATCAAAAATGATATTGAGGTTTTGTCGCCGGATAAAATCGAACTTCCTAAAATAGCCCGCCGGCAGATAGAAATAATCGAGTATTCCGAACTTGAAAGATTATTAAATGCTCCGGACACTAAAAATTTGCGCGGACTTCGCGATAAAGCGATTCTGGAAACACTTTTTTCCACTGGTCTGCGTGTTTCTGAGCTTTGTAATTTAGACAGATATATAAATTTAAGCCACGGCGAAGTGACGATACGCGGAAAAGGGGAAAAATTAAGAGTTGTTTTTATCTCAGACACCGCCAAAGAAGCTATCAAAAATTATCTTGATAAACGCGGAGACACGCTGGATAAATTATTCATCAGCCTTACAAAAAATGGAAAACCGATAGGGAAAATAACTTCCCGCGCCGTTCAGCGTCTGATCGATTTTTATAAACGTAAGGCAGGCATCACAAAAAAAATAACGCCTCACCAGATCCGCCACCAATTCGCAACGGACCTCCTGATGAACGGTGCCGACCTGCGCTCCGTGCAAGAACTTTTAGGCCATAGCAATATTTCCACAACCCAGGTTTACACACACATCACAAATAAACAACTCAAAGATATCCACGAAGCATTTCACGGAAAAAGAAGAAAATAAAAAAGACCCTGATTTTGCAAGGGTCTTTTTTATTTTAGTCTTCTTCTGCTTTTTCTTCTTCCGGCTGATACTGTTCCGGAGCGGCGGCTATT
>JAJYZL010000143.1 GCA_021799965.1 bacterium
TTCTCGTCAACTAAGATGTTTAGCTTTTTAGTTAGCTCACTGAGGTTTGCCAGCGAAGACTTTACATCATTATTTATTTGCTGATCTGTTAAATATTTATTTAGTGAAGTTAAAGTTACGTTTACATTTTTTACCGTTTTCAATAAGTCATCCTGAGCAGAGCCAACCATAGACATTACGGACGCGACATCTCCGTAAAAAACGCCGGTTTGCATTTGGTTATAATCTATTGGTTCGGGCGATGTACCGGGAAGAATATCAATTTTTTTACCACCCATTAAATCAGTCATCGAAATTGCAAACTTTGCATCTTTTCTAAGGTCAACATCGTTATCAAGGGTAAGGTTGACAATAACTTCATTATCTTTCATCGAGATATTTCCGACATGCCCTTTGAGAACGCCGTTTACAGTGACATTATCTCCGACCGCAAGTCCGGATACATTATTAAATTCCACGCTTATCGATTTTTCTTTGGTAGCAAAAGTAATATTTTTTGCCCAACCGAGAATCCAAATGAAAAGGATAATGCCGGCAATAAACATTACCCCGACTTTAATCTCTGTTTTTCTTTGGTCTTTCATTTATTCATGTTTCGTTTTAAAAGTTCTTTAATGTTGTTTAGTTCATCTTTAGTAATCACACTATCTTTCGTTAACATTACTTTTATGGAATCTGCGAATTCGCCGATAGACTTTCCGGAATCATTATCAACTTTTTTTATTCCCGAGACGTAATCCTTGATCAATACTCTTAATGAATCTTTCTCCGGCGATTCTTTAATTCTTCCCAGATTTTCGTCTAAACTTTTTGTAATCAAATACCGACCGGGTATTAATATTATTTCGTTAAATTTATACCTTACAAAATATGCACTAACTGCTGTGATAATAGTTAAAGCTATAATTAATTTTACAAAACAACCTTTCTTCATTTCTCAAATTCCGGTGGAAGCTTTTCAATATGAACTTTTTTAATTCTCTTATTAGACACTTCTTTTACCGTAAACTTATGATTTTTTAATATAAAAGAATAACCATCTTTCGGAATATGACCTGCCTGGTTAAGCACCATACCGCCAAGAGTCTCATAATCTTCATCTTCGGATGAAAAATCCTCATCAAGCAATTCGTTTAACTCGCTTACCGGAATTTTCCCAAGCACATTATATTGGTTTTCATTAACTTTTGTAAAAGACGATTCTTCCTTATCATATTCATCTCTTATTTCACCGACAATTTCTTCCAGAATATCTTCCATAGTGATTAAGCCTGCCGTACCGCCATACTCGTCAACAACTATAGCGATATGCATTTTCTTTTCCTGAAATTCGTACATCATATCGTTTATCATCTTTGCTTGAGGTATAAATAATACTTTACGGGCAATTTGCCTGATAGTAATCTGACGTCTTAGCTCTTCATTTTTAAGATAGGGCAAGATATCTTTAGCGTAAATAACGCCGACAATTTTATCCAGGTCATTTTCATAAAGAGGAATTCTGCTGTGCCCGGAAGAAGTAATTATCTCCAAAAGTTCATTAAAATTAGTATCAACATCTACCGAAATTATATCCACGCGCGGTGTCATTACCTCTTGAACAGTAACCGATTTTAAGCTTACAATGCTTTTAATTAATCCTTGCTCCTCCTCTTCAATGGTTCCTCTTTCCTGGCCAATATCAGCAAGCTCCGAAATTTCATCATGCAAAATAACCGCTTTTGCTTTATTAAATTTAAATCTTGAAATAGAAAGCTTTATAAACTCCGTAAAGATTTCAGCTACCGGATATAGGATAACGCTAATCCAATACATTGGGACGGCGACAATTTTTGCCAACGTCAGAGGTCTTTTTGACGCCCACACTTTCGGGACTAATTCACCAAAGAGAATAATTAATATTGTCAGTAAAATTATCTCAATTGTAAGTATAATATTCCTTGGGAAAAAAGTCAGCGACGCAATGTCTAAAGCTATTGAAACGGCAATTATTGAGGCTCCAACGTTTACTATCGTATTACAAATTAAAACCGTAACCAATAATCTTTTGGGATGTTCAAGAAGAGTATTTAGATACCGGTAGATAATTGGATTGGATGATAAGACCTTTTTAATTTTCTTCCGATCAAGAGAAAACAGAGCCACTTCAGATCCGGAGAAGAAGGCGGATAGAAAAAATAATAAGATTAAGATTGATAATTTGTAATACCAGTGGAAGAACAAATATTAATAAATCCTGTAATATTGAACAAATAAAAACAAAAGCCCATCCGCCTTACCCTCTTCAGTTAATTCTTAGAAGAGGGTAAGTAGGTTGAGCAAATTACTTAGAATGGAAGATCATTATTACTATCAACATTAACATCCGGTTCGTTAACGTTGCCGCCAGCTGATGACTCATCCGTATAAACTGATCCACTGCCTTCGCTACTGCCGCCTCCGCTTGCTTCAAGAGGAATTAGTTTGTCAGCCACTATATCAGTTGAATATCTTTTAATTCCTTCTTTATCCGTGTACTCTTTTTTTGTGAGTCTTCCTTCGATATAAAATTTTTTTCCTTTTTTCAGATTATCCTTAAAATAGTCAGA
>JAJYZL010000144.1 GCA_021799965.1 bacterium
GATATGTAACCATACCCAACCATCCGGGCGATATGCCTGAAGGTACTTTAAAAGCTATATTAAATCAAGCAGATGTAGATATAAAAACATTTTTGCAAAGTTAAAATAACCTTTAATTTGCTTTAATATAAATTTAATGAGATCGTTTAAAATTTCGCGTCAGCAAGACTTTACAAAAAATATGCGGAAAATCTTTTAACGATTTCCCGCATGCTTTAAGAGAGAGGATAAAGCTGTGTTAATATTAGAACTTCATTGTCGCGGATAAGAAAACTTCACGCGGCGCGCCCTGCCAAGCCTGCAATATAGAACCGGTCGGTCCGGTAGTATAATAATTATAGATATTGTCTCCGGAACCTCCCGCGTTATAAGTTTCCATTGAGTTATATTGTTTATTAAACAGGTTGGACACCGATAAAGTGATAATTTTATAAATCTTAGAATAATTCTATCAAACGAATATCACTGTTTTATGACTTTGATTAGTGAAAATGGCTGTCCAATTATTAAAAATTAGCGCTTACAGTAACATAAAAAGCCCTCGGCGCACCCGGATATGCAAGAATAGACCCCGCTCCCACACTCGTTGGATTAGTATAACCGCCTGAGCCGTACGCTCCGCCTGCCGAAACATATTCAAATGCGTTATATTCTTTATCAAATAAATTATAAACCTGGGCATTAACATTCATCGACCTTATAAATTCGTTATTTTTCGGCATCGGTATTTTCAAGTCGAGACCCAAGTTTACTAAATCGTAAGAAGGAACAGTCCTGTGACTCGTAATATTTGTATTATCGTTATACATATACTGGCTTCCGTTATATTGAAATGTAACGGACGGCTTCAATTTTATGCTGTTTATGAGATATCTGCCGGCAATACCCAGATTGAGGGTCATATCCGGAACATATGCCACCGGCACCCCCTGAAATGTGCCAGTACCATTAGTAAAATTATGGAAATAAGCGTGTATGAAAGCTGCATTTGCAAAAGCATGCAAATTATTGCCGATATCGGTTCCGGCAACAACATTTAAACCATTATATACGGAATCTCCCTTAGCCAAAAGAAACCCGAAACTGGAAAGAGCCGTGGGCAATAATTCATGTGAAAAATTTAAATGAAATGCATCTATATTGACATATGTATGCTTAGCAAAACTCAACTTTGACCAGAGCATTTTTACTCCGGCCTGATAGTAGTCAGCTCTTTCCAATTTTATTTGCGATTCCGGAACTACTACATAAGGTCCGGTTCCACCTCCGTTTTCCGGCTGGCGGTATGCCTGTTCATAGGATGCATAAAGCGCCAACCATGACAAAGGGCGCCAATTGATCCCTAAAGATGGGGCAAACTGTGAAAAAGAAGAACTTGAAGGCGGCTGGGGTGTTGCGTCACCGCCGGGATTAAGTTGTAATGCCAGAGGAAAAGCAGCCTGTTCATTGGGAGAAAAATCGGTGGAAAAATCGATATAGCGCAAAGAAGGTGTTATCCGCAATCTGGGTAGAAGTTTTATTGTATCTTTAATAAAAACTGAAGCGTCTAACTGATGAAATATATCGCTAAAATAAGGTCCGTTCGGCACCGCCGCCGATCCACTCAGAGCAGTAGGCTGCGGCGAGTTTATAAAACCTAAACTGCTGTTATAAAGGTCTTCTTGGGATTTGTAACGGCTCGTTTGCAAAAAACCGCCTGTACTTATTGTGTTTTTAGGGGCTCTCACGGTAAACCAAATCTTATCGCCAAGCCAATAACTGTGAGGATTGTTCAACTCCTCACGGGATTCGCTGCCCGGTACGTAGTCGTGCAAAGAAGTTACATGCTCTCGGGATCCTTCAACATAATACGCTATATTGTGCAAATTAACTATTTTGCCGAGAGGGTCTTTAAGTTTACCGTATAAAATAGCTATTTGATTGCTATCCACTTTATTATTTACCGCATAAGGGAGCGTCGTGTAAAAACCGGTCGTATTCTCGCTAAAAAGTGGGCCTGCCTGCTGATAGCCGTTGATTGACACACCTGGTATAGGATTAACGGGGGTGGGCAACGGACGTTGAGCCGCAGAGCGTGCTGCATAAACGCCTAAACTAAGATGTCCGCCGTTAAAAAAATTTCTTCTTGACTTTATGTAGTAAGCATAATTATTATAAGGACTTTTAAAACCATCGGGCGCCGTCATATAGTTATTTCCTGTACCTATACCGCCCGCAAAAACTGTTTCCCATCCGTCGATATTTCCAGTTTGCAAACTGAATGAACTGAAGACGCCGTTGGTCAGTGGATGCCGTCCCTCATAATCATATCGAAAGATAACACAATCTCGCGTCCGTCGATTGACACTTTGTCACAATGTAGACCGTACAGGATATTAAGTGTATATCGTGGGCGTTGAGAACGAACACGAATATCAAGGAACTGGATCTGTCGAGGAATGGCGTTGGCTTGGAAGGTTCTAAAGAATTAGCGGTCGCATTGCGCGGTGAGCGATTTCCTATCGGCAGCCGTCAATGAATGCCGCTCGTCGATGACGTTAACCGATCGGTCGTGGCCAAATCGAATGGCTAACAGAAAATCGAT
>JAJYZL010000145.1 GCA_021799965.1 bacterium
TCTCCATTATTCCAACATTCCATTACTCCAAAGAGAAATCCTGCGTAAGGTGAGTTACAAATATAATTTTTGCGTTAAGATTTGGAAAGAATTACCATTTAGGGAAGATACACTTAGAACTAACGGCTGGCATTTTACCCGTATCCAGATACTGCTTTATTGGTTTAGATTCCGGTTTGTGGCATGTTAAGCATGCACCTACTGTCAAAATATTTTTTTGCTCTTGGATACTAAACGGTCTTACGTTAGTTCTAGTAGCATAATAACTTTTTCGCGTTTGTAAAAATCCGATCCATGCATCTTCAGGCAAACCGTCATATTTGCTTAACGGGTATTGAGGAGTAAATGTCCATTTACCATAACTGCCGTATTTGACATACAAAAGTTTACCGCGTCCGTATCCTAATGCAACGGGATCGTTATGACACGATACGCAAGAACGGCTTTGTTTGGTTATGGTGTGAGAGAATGTAGGTGCGAATAATCTTCTGAAAATAATATTCTTATCTGAAGAAGAATTAGAGTTAATATCTTTCTTCTGAATTGTTAGAACCATGCCGGGAATAAATGTATCCACAGTTTCCACATCTTTGCCGTTTTTGTCCTTTATAATTCTAATACCAAGTGTCGGCGGTTCAGCAAGATAATCCGAAGGAGTCTCAGCCCATTTGCCTTTTACATCTTTCCTCGCAAGAAGATCGAAACTGTTCTCATTAGGTTCATATTGGGTATGGCAGCCAATGCATTGAGGCGACCATGAAGTATGACAACTATTGCATGAAAGATTTTGATGACCTTTCCCTTCGGTGCAAATTAATGCAGGAGGTATTAAAGGAAGTGTTTCATTTTTGTTTTTCGTAATTAATTCCGGTTTCCCTTTCTCATTTATGTAAGTATTAATTAATGGGTAACCGGATTTTTTTACAACCAAAAATTTCCGGTCTTTCTGTTCAAAATTTCTTAAATATATAATTCGCTGTGATTCCTGGTCGACCTCGCTAATTGTTTTTGTATCTGGTTTACCGTTAAAATGACAATCTGTGCAGCTAACTTTTGCTTGGTCTTCTTCGTGCTTATAATAATTTCCGTCGCCCATAACTTCGTGCGAAGTGTGGCAATCAATGCACTCCATTCCTTTTGCATGATGAATATCTTCCTGAGCTTTTACAAAAACTCTTCCATCATCGAGTATGCGATAACTAGTGGTGTCTTTAATATCTTCCGGCTGTAAAAGTGTATCATGCCAGCCTTCATAATTTGTAGAGATTCTTCCTGAACGGCTATGGCAGCCGAAGCAATGACTATTTGTAATTTTTATTGACAATGAGGGGTGAACAAAAGAATTAGCCGAACCGGTAAGTGTTGAAGGATTTTTTATATATTCTGATAATGATGTAAGGGCGCTGTCGCTATAATTTAGATGACAAGTGTTGCAACCCCCTCCGCGGGATAATTGAGTGATAGGACCTAACTCGGTTTTCTTTCCGCCAAGATGACATGAAGCGCAAAGATTTCTCAGGTGGCTATCCGCAGGTGAGCTGCCTATTTGCGAAATAAAATGAATTTTATTTAACTCTTTTGTCTCACCGAAAGCATACCGGTCAACGCTAACTATTCCCGATAATGTAGTCATAATAGTTTTGTCAACCCGGTCGACAATTTCGCTATGACAATTAGCTGTGCCGCATGTAATTTTTGCCTCATCCAAATTGCCGGGAATTAAAAACATTCCTTTATGCGCGTATGTTTTATTCAGAGTAAAAGGGTTGCCGGAATGACATGAAACGCAGCCAATTGCTTCAGGGTTATGTGCAGGCGAAAATCCTTTTGTATTACTATGGCAAAACAAACATCCTTCTCTTCTACCAAGGACTACCGGAATGTTTTTGCTTTCAAGTTCTTTATCGGAGACACTCTGCAAGTTGTCGAAAGGTTCTAACTGAAAATTAGTCACTGCGGGATTATTCCACGGCCAAACAAGTTTCCAGTCTTCTCCTCGAAAGTAATATCCCACAATTATTAAAACCGAATAGACAATGAATGAAATAAGTATTGTCCTCTTTGCTATGATAGACCATTTAAGCGAGTACTTAGGCAAAAAGGCTATTGCTAAAATATATAATACGATCAAAAAAATAATTATTGACGGATACGACAGCCAATGCAGTATTTCCTGAAGTCCCAGAAAATACCACGGCCCTTTAATTATCGGATTAAGTCCGTCATGAAGACCGGGCGGGAAAAGATAACCTACAAAAATTAAAATTGGAAGTAAGTATAATACCAATCTTAGCTTTGCCCAGATAGATTTTGCGTGTTCAACTATTATTATCCAAAGGAATATAGTTGCGGTAGCGATATGATGCACATAAAGTATCTGATAATTGTTAGCCGGTCCAAATAACGAAACAGATAATTCTTTTCCAATTAGGGGAATAAGATCTATCAGAGATGTTATAATTCGTTTAGCTTGAATACTATCTGCATCTGCTTTTATTATAAAGCCGGAAAGCATTACAAAAAATATTACAATTAGCGAGAATGTAAGTCGAAGCCAAACACGTTCTTTTATTTCCTT
>JAJYZL010000146.1 GCA_021799965.1 bacterium
AAGGTTTATCTTACAGGAATTCCTGTAAGAAAAGAATTTTATTCAGACAAAAATAATATCTCTTTAAATAATATAGGATTAAAAGAAGATAAAACAACAATACTTGTTACAGGAGGAAGCCAGGGGGCAGAATTTATCAATAATCTTGTAATACAGACAATTACACTGCTTGACCCTTTAAAATATCAGATTATTCATATAACAGGCAAAAAGAATTTTGAAAAAGTCAAAGAATCTTATAAAAAAATCCACATAGACAATTACATTATAGATTTTTCATTAAAAATTTATGATTTCCTGAAAATTTCTGATATTATAATAAGCAGATGCGGAGCTGGAACAATAGCCGAAATTACAGCTGTAAAAAAACCTGCAATACTTATTCCTTTTAGATTTGCAGGAGGCCATCAAATATTTAATGCTAAATAATCTCCTAGGTCTAGCAACAACATGTTTCAAGGATTGATCCAGTCTTTTTAGTGCGATAATGAATCCGAAGTTACAAAAGAATGTAAAAAAATATATATATCTGACAAATAATGTATTCGATATGACTGGGGTATGCATCAATAAATAGTAGATAGGATTTGGCAGTAAGTTTTGCATTGGAAAAATTCGCAAATCAGGGCCTATCATACAAAAATAGATGAATATACAAAACATTAGACAGTATCTGGCAATTTTTTGTCTCCATAGATATCTACCCAACAGCACGATAGTCGCAAGTACCACAATTGGAATTGAAACTTTTGAGAAATTATTACTCATTAACTTGAGCCCAAGGTTCAATCTATCGAGCGGTAAAAATAAATCAGTTACTCCAAGTTTAAATATGGGATTTGAATATCTACCATTGTTGAAAAAAACATGATCCTTTCCAAATAAAAAGAAATATATTGCATAACCGCATAACAGAATGCTTATTAAACCGCCAACGCAACTTACAGCGACGATTCTCCGCAAGCGATCTCGTACAAGTCGGCGTTCTAAAACGGCAATAAAAAGCCCAAAGATCCCATAGAAAAATAGTGTTGTAGTTATCAACTCTGTTGAACCGTAAAACTGTAACGAACAGATTATACCTAACCAAGTCCCATACTTAATCACAGAAATCTCTACCTTAGTGACTACTAGGTAGTAAATGTAAAATATTATCGGTGGACCAAAGATCCAGGTGACATGAAAATGACCATAAACTGAATCATTCACCACAAGTATTGAAAATCCCAATACCAAACCACTTAAAATGGATCCATACCTACTCTTGGTGATTTTATAATAAACGATATACGAGCTAAAGGCCGTTACTACCGGGCCCAATATAATTGCAATATTTGTGCTTACGACCGGACCAAACAAAAGGGTAATCGGCAACATTACCAGCGCTTGGGTGAAATATGCGGGAGTCCCCATCATATTTATCCCATGAAGTGCAAATTGATAATTAGAATAAAAAATATTCTTGCCATGCAGAATAGCAAACGGCAGCCAAGCCATATTTAGGACTGACAGTCCAAAATCACCTCCCCCTGTCAGCGGTTGAGATACCCCTAATCCGTGAATCAAAATAGAGTTAAAAAGCACAACTGAGGCAAACAAATATAACAAGATCACCATTAGATGTGTCTTAATTTGTTTGCTCCTCAAAAAAGGGAATGCGATTCTTTCTAGAGATGAAGTTTTATCATCAAAGATAGCTACAGTCATGATTTCTACAAAATGTGAACGTTACCCCGCATTGATACACAATAAAATCGGCTATTTTTTGACAAGATTGCACCAGACAGCGGTATCCTGTACCATTTTCGGAGATCCGTATATATATGAAACTTTGGTAATTTCATCTTTGTATTGATTAGCATTATAGAACACTATACAGCTGATATGGCTTGATGAAACATAATATTTAACGCTATTAACGATGTCTGGCTGCGGTTTGACGGTGGCTTTTGTGTTGGACTCTACGTAATTTCTCAATGGAGAAGGCGGTAACATAATAGAGTTCTGTCCATCGACTAAAACATTAGCGTAAACGCTAACAATTTTATATCGTAGACCGCTTTGAGCCAGGTAGATTAGGGTGGTGCCATCGGTAATTGCGGCTCTGGGATAAACCCAAATAATGGCATTTTGAGGTAAATAAGTTTTTGAAGATAAAACCGGATTTGCAGCAAACTTGCTCTGGACATTCCAAACATATGAGCCATTCCACAAGAGATTAAGCAATACCAGCAAGGCGAGCAGCGACTTTAAACTTATAATACTTGTAACAGCAGAATCCTTTACATGCCTTGAACGTCTGAAACTACCCAAAGCATAGACGAGAGTAAAGCCTAAAAACAGCTCCTCGTAATAGACAAACCTGCGGTACAAAACCGCTGATATAAAAGGAAGATGTCGCACAATATAGTAAACGGGATTGGGTTGCAGCGGACCGCCAGCCCAAATCTGTAAAAGCGGTCCCATCATTGCCAACATAACAATCAGGCACATCCAGAGCCCAATCTTGGCTGCCTGAATTTTTCTCAATTTATGTATTCTACTGAGCACTACCGCCACAGCAATAAAGGAAAT
>JAJYZL010000147.1 GCA_021799965.1 bacterium
TTCTTATTCTTTTAAAAGTATAAATCAAAAACTGGTTTAATTGATGGATTTAGTCAATGTTTTTCCTAATATTTACTTCCCATGAATGTTCTCTCTGGCTTTCCTAAAACAGGATATTTTCTAATTATAAATAAAAACTTTTGTAATAATTATTACAAAAGTTTGATTTAGTTCTAAATTTAAAGTAACTTAATGAATAAAATTAACCCGCATATCGGGAGGTAAAAGTGAAAAGATTGGTAAGTATATCTATCGGAACCCTAATACTGTCGTTACTGTTCTCAATAACAGTATTGTATCAACCCACTAAAACAGCCCAAGCAGCTACATCTGGAGGATATACCAGTGCCGCTCAGTCTTTTTATATTAGCCTCTCAGCTAGTAATTTAGACTCATGGATGTCAGGAGCTGGAACGTATTATGGATGTACGGTAGCTAGTTACGAACCAGCTTCTGAAATGGTTAATTTTAATTTCGGCTCACAAACATGGTCTCCGACTGGTTGGGGAACGTATGATCTCGGTGGTCAGCCTCTCACTGATAATCAAATTATCACAGGAGTTGAGGATTATATAAATGCTTGGTATAGTTATTGTTCAACGGGAAATTCAGGTCATAGTTTAAATGTTATGGTAAATGTTAATAACTCCGGCGGTAATTTTAGTACGGTAGTGAATACATACGGTGCCGGTAATAATTGGGCCGATGTGGTAAATACGCTAAATCAATGGTCATACAATACTTATGGTTCTTTAACGTACGGTAGTGACGATTTTGAACCAAGTTGGTCAACTGAATCAGATGTTGATACCTGGATAAATCAGTATACCGCTGTGGCTGATTACGCTTCGTTTTTAGGCTTTGGTGGATCAGCAGATGGATGTTATGGCAATGAATCAGGAGCTATGCCTAAATCTTGTGTTTGAAGATTCCTATTTGTCGTCTTCATTGGTTTGATTTATTGGATAAATTCCCTTGGCTCTTGATTATTTATTATCTTATCACTTACGTGTTTGAGTTTCTGATTTTGGAGACGAAAAGTTACCTTGGTGGGTTGAATTTTAATTTTACAACAAAAGGTTAAGTTTTTAACTTGCTTCTTTTTCGACTTTTATTCCGTCTTTGAATTCGATTCCGGCAATGATTTCTGCAAGTCTTTCTTTTGCCGTAATTGTTCTCCAGGTTTTTTCCGCTTCTTTGGCCAATTGAAATATCATTGACAGTGCAGATTCGATCGAAAATGCTCCCTTTGATCTTTTTGTTCTGTGTCTTAAAGTGGAAAACGTAGATTCAATGGCATTAGTGGTTCTTATGTGAACCCAGTGTTCGGCCGGGAAATCATAAAAGGCAAGCAGTTGTTCGGTGTCTTTTGTTAAACAGTTGACTGCCTGTGGATATTTTGCCAAATATTTGTCAGAAAAGACCTCAACGGCTTCTTCTGCTGCTTCTTTTGAATCTGCCATCCATATCTGATGGATATCACTTTTTGCCTGAGACTGTAGGCGTTTTGGCATATAGTTTAAGATGTTACCGGTCTTGTGAAACCAACACCTCTGCTCTTTAACATCCGGCCATTTTTCCCTAAGGGCTGCCCAGAATCCCAATGCACCATCCCCTATGGCTAATTTAGGCATTTCAAAGCCTCTTGAGTCAAGATCTACAAGAAACTCTTTCCAGGACTGTGCATTTTCCCTGTATCCGTGCTGAATCCCTATTAAATGCTTTTTGCCGATATTGTCTATTCCAATCATTACCAAAATACAGATTTTATCAATTTCACCTCTTATTGCCTGATATATACCGTCTACGTAGACATAGGTACACTTTAAATCGGAAAGATCTCTTTTGCTCCAGGTTTTAAACTCGGTGGTCCATGATTTTTTAAGTCTTGAAACTACATCATGGCTTAAGTTTTTCACAGCTTCTTGCCCCAATAGTTTAGACAGTACCTCAAGTATATCTTTTTCAGAAATTCCTTTTAGATACGCATAAGCTGCCCAGGCGTCAACTGATTTAGATCTCCTCATATATTTTGGAATTAAAGTTGAATTGAAATTAACACTTTCCAGATTATCCCTGGCTCTAATTCTTGGAACGTTAACTTCAATTCCACCGATCTGAGTTGTTATTGACCTTTCGGGCAAATAACCGTTTCTTATAACGTCTCTTCCGCTGTTTCTTAATTTTTCCAGTGTTTCTGCAACTTCAAATTCCAGAGCCTCAGCCAGTATTTTTTTGGAATGAGACCTTAATAGTTCAAGAATTGTGTCCTGAACCTCATTTTCTGCTTCTTTTTTTGTTCCATTCTGGAATTTATTGATTATAATTGTCATGGGTAGCATTTCCTTTCTTTTTTTTTAATGCTTTAATAATTTAAGCAGGAAATCTACCCAATTTCAATCATCTAAATGAAAACCACAACTCTTATTGAGCTAAACCCCCAAACACAACTTTTCTGTATAGCTCATGAATCAGTTATGTATTATTATCCCTCGGCAGCAGATTCGGGTTGTAATAATGGTTGGTCAGCCTTGGGGATTTTCGACATTATGGATGCCAATGGGTATGGTTT
>JAJYZL010000148.1 GCA_021799965.1 bacterium
ATGGGCCGGTCTTTGAACTGACTGGGCAGAGATCTTTATGAGTAAAGGCGGGATATTTATTTTCTACTATTGCGAGTTTCCAGTTTTTTTTGGATAATGTTTTTTTATCGGATTTAACATCGGGATAAATTAAAATAGGCTCATCGGGACTTACTTTTTTCAGGTCTTCAAATAAACAGCTTTTTTTTGCTTGTTTTTTTCTGGGCTTTGTTTTTTTTACTAATTCTTCCGGTCTTTTAGATCGATTTGGAGAAATAACTATCCAATCTCCAGATACCAGGTCCTGCCTAAGTTGTGAGTTCATAAATTAATTATAAACTAACCCCGTTTTTTTGCATTCTATTATTGTAATACCAATTCATTACATCTTTGGCTACGGGAACCGCGTTCAAGCTTCCCTCTTTTGCATCCTCAACTAAAACCAAAATAGCTATTTCCGGATTTTGAAGCGGCATATATCCCACAAAGAATGCGTTTGTTTTAGTATTATTTGCCACCTGCGAGCTTCCTGTTTTGGCACCGATTGCTATGGGAATGGAGTTTAGCATATTTGCCGTGCCGTATGGCTTACTTACGGTTTCTCCCATGCCTTTTTTAACTTCTTGGATATAAGGATTCAGGCTTGTAAGATCAATTGAAACTTTTGGGGCAGCGTCTTTCAATAAGTGTGGCTGATAAAATATGCCGTTATTGCCTATTCCTGCAATTTGATCAATAAGCTGAATTGGCGAAACCTGCAAGTCTCCTTCGCCGATGCTTACATTATAGGTATCACCTATTCTCCAAATTTCATTTTTGTCTTTTTCTTTTTCCTGCGGATCTGGCAAAAATCCGACTGATTCTCCCGGCAGATCTATTCCTGTCTTTTGGCCAAGTCCGAATTTCTGCCAATAAGACTTGAGTTTATCTATGCCTAATCCTTTTATATCACCGAATCCGCCACCTACTGAATAAAAATAGACGTCGCAGGAACTGGCGATGGCGGAATAAAGATTTACCCAGCCCAGCGCTTTCCAATCCAAGAATCTGCTTGGCTTAGAGGGATTATACGGATTAGGTATTTCAATATATCCAGCGGAAAAAACTTTTGTTTGAGGGGTAACGACTCCTTCTTTAAGTGCGGCAACTGCTTCCATAGGTTTAATTGTTGAGCCGGGAGTATAAACTCCGGAAACCGCCCTATTGAAGAGCGGTTTGTATGGAGAGTTTAAGATTTGTAATTTTTCTGAATTGCTTCCGAATTTAGAAAAGGCGTTGTTATTAAAACTTGGCAGACTTATTAGTGCCAAAATTTCACCGTTTTGTGGGTTTATAGCTATTCCGGCTCCGGATGTACGGCCTAAATTAGCTAATGCTTGGCTAAGGCTGTTATAGAAATATTTTTGAAGATCATAATCAATCGAAAGAGTAATGTCTTTGCCATTTTGCGGCAATTCTTCTATCTTGCTGTCTAAAACTTTTCCTCTGGCATCTTTATAAACAACGGTTTTACCGTCTTGGCCCTTTAATTCTTCGTTGTAATAAGATTCTATTCCGCTCTTTCCTACCACCTCTCCGTTTTTGTCCTGACCCGTATATCCTAAAATTTGTGAAAAAATAGGGCCATCTAAATATTGTCTGGTGTAGTCGCTTATAATATTTACGCCATTTAAATTAAGAGACTTTATTTGAATAATTTTTGCCGGATCTACGTTTCTGGCCAGTACAACAGATGCCGATTTTTCTATATTTTGACTCATGATTTGGCTTTCCATATCTCCGAGCGGCATTTCTAAAATTCCTGATAAAGCTGCTTTGTCTTCTGCGGAATCATTTACAAAGTCGGCTATTTTTACGGATACTGAAAAAGACGGAACATTTTGAACGAGAGGTTTTCCGTATCGGTCATAAATTATGCCGCGATTCCCGGGCGTGTAGGTTTCTTTGCCGAAATTGCCCTCTGCTCTGGCTGAATAAAAGTTATTTTGAAGGATTCCGAGATAAAAAATTCTGGAAAAAAATAAAATTCCGATAATAGACATTACTATTATCACCAAAAAGAAGGCTCTCCTGGAAATAGGCATTTCCAGATTGCCAAGATCTTTTTTTGAAGAAAGGCTGTCAAAAACCGATTCCTCAAAAAAAACTTCTTCATTTGTGGAAAAATTACTTTTTTTCATATTTATGAGGCACTATACTTTGTCGTGCTATCCAAAGCAAGCCAAAAAATGATGCTAGCTAATACGTTATATACAAGTTCCAGAACAAAATAATTAAAATTATTTACGACAAAAGAGTGATCAATTACCGCATAAAAGATCGTTGAGAGAAAAATTGTAGCGGCAAAAATAGCCACAAACTCATGTTCGGTAATATATTTTTTAAAATAAAAAGCTGAAAGCATAATAATTCCGAAAACAGCAAGTTCGCCGGTAATCGAACTGGAATATTTTAAAACAAAGAGCCCGGTTAATACCAAGATTGAATACTGCCAAAAGTATTCAGTCGAGAACAAAAGTACGGTTAATAAGGATAATAAAAGATTCGGTTTTACGCCGTAGAAAGATATAAGC
>JAJYZL010000149.1 GCA_021799965.1 bacterium
ACGATGAACTTTACAAGCGGAACAGCAAACTTAGGAACGGTATCGCTGACGATGGGCACACCGTTCAGCTTACCGCTACCGAGATCGAAGCTGAGCCGAATTCATCGCCTACCGGGGCTGGAGTTTTGCTGAGCAGTTGTTACTGGCAGATTACTCCCTTTGGCACACCGGGAACATTTTCGGCGAATCTGACATTTACCATTCCATCATGGTTCACCGACGCCGCAGCAGGAACGTACACTCTCTACCATAGGGAAGGCAATTCCGACGGAAGCTGGACGGCAACGGTTTCGGGTGCAGCTAACATTACCTCGACAACAATCACTTTCAACGGCGTTACGTCATTCAGCCAGTTTACGATTGGCTCGTCGGACAATGCGCTGCCTGTGGAGCTTGCATCATTCACGGCAACGGCAGAAAGGAATTCGGTGCAGTTGCAATGGAAGACAGCGACGGAGGTGAATTGCTACGGATTCGAGGTGAAGCGGTCAGCGATCAGCAGTCAGCTTTCAGCCAATGCATCGGCTGACAGCCGAACGCTGATAGCTGGACAAAGATTAGATTTGTGAAGGGAAGCGGGAACAGCAACACACCGAAGAATTATTCCTTTGTTGATAACAATCCTTCAAGCGGCACAGTTGAATATAGACTAAAGCAGATTGACAATGATGGAAACTTTAAATACTCGCAGATAGTCACCGTGCACTCACTTCCAACAAAGTTTGAGTTGTACCAGAACTATCCCAATCCGTTTAATCCGGGTACCACGATACGGTTCGATTTGAAGGAGGCATCGAACGTAACGCTGGAGATTTACAATGTGCTTGGGCAAAGGGTGGAATATTGGAATTATGGGATGATGACTGGAGGAAGATACAACGAAATGTTTGACATGAGCAGGTTTGCGAGTGGAGTATACTTTTACCGGTTGACCACCGCCGGGAAAGACGGCGAGAAGTATGTTTCGATAAAGAAGCTGCTTTTTATGAAATAAGACAAAGAATAAATATTAATCCCGAAATAATGGATGAACTCCAGTTTTCACGGGAACCCGTGTGCCTATCCAGGCATTATTTGATTATATCGAAACAGGTGAAACATTGGACGAGTTTTTAGAGAATTTTCTAACTGTAGAAAGACACCAGGTTGTTGAAGTCCTTGAGATGTCTCGTAAGACAGTCTCAACAGAAAAGTTTTTGAATGAAAATCCTGCTTGATGAAAATATTCCTACAAAAGTAACTATTCAACCTTATCTTGACAAAGTGAAGGAATTAATAATTGGTAAGACTTATGAGCAATTCAACGACGTATATTTATAACCATCTTCAAAATCCCGGCAGCTTAAACTTCATAGTTACTTCGCCGGTTTCTTTATTTACTGTTATTCCTTTTCCTTCCGTAATTAATTCTTTGCCGGTAGCCATTTTAAATATGCCGCTTAAGAATTGCATCCCTTGATTTAAAGTCACTTCAATTTCCTGCGGTTCCGGTGTATGCTGTTTTTCTGAATCATCTTTAGTCGAAATTATTTTCGAAGTAGCTGCGCCCTCATTGCCTGATTCAATTTTTTCATCAAGCAGTACAGTCTCCTCAATCAACTCACCGGCATTCTCAGCTTCATTTACTATTTCTTCTTTTGTTTCTTCAAAGGACTCATCCTGCACAATTTCAGAAGCTTCGACAGGCTGAATCATTTTTTGAACTTGCTCAATAAATGTCGATCTTCCCTTAGCTGCAAAATCAACTTCCTCCGTTAAGTTTGCATTATTTAATACTGCATTGAACAAGGCTTCTTTAACAACAATACCGTTTGCGATATTATGTTCTATGCTGTTTTGTGCAACCATATTTATAGCGGTTAATTTTGGACTTACTTGCCCGATGCGGTTTATACGCCCGATCCTTTGGTTCTTTTTTGCGGGATTCCACGGCAAATCAAAATTGATAACCGTATCGGCGAACTGCAAATTTAATCCCGTGCCGCCTGCTTCGGTCGAAAGAAATACAAGCGTGTCCGGGTTATTTGCAAATTCGTCTATCAAAAAGCTTCTTTTATTTACCGGCACATCTCCCGATAGAGTAACGTATTGAATGCCGTTTGTCTTCAGCATCTTACCGATTAAATGAAGCATCGTTTTCCATTCGGAAAAGATTATTACTTTCCTTTTTCGATTTTTAATATTCAGCTTTTCTAAAAGTATAGTTTCCAATTCATCTAATTTGGGAGAGTAATTTGTTTCCTTGTCAATAAGAAAAGTTGAGTCGCATACCATCCTCATGCTGGTAAGGATTTGCTGGATACGCTGCATGTCGTAAAAGGTTTTGTGTTTCTTGTGCAGAATAGGAGCAAGTGATCTTGCAAGTCCGGCATGAATTTCTGCCTGCGCTGGATGAAGTACAACCGGTACCATCATTTCTTGAACGGCGGGCAGTTCTTTCAAAACATCTGCCTTCTCCCGCCTGATAACATAACCGGCTAATTTATTTTTTAGTTCTTGTAAATTAAAATAGCCGGTTACCATGTTCCTCTTGT
>JAJYZL010000008.1 GCA_021799965.1 bacterium
AATTATATTGCCGTATTTTCCAAGTATTATCAGCCCTCTATGTGGGTTCAGGAGCCGTGGTTTGACAGGAGTCATGATATTATTTTTGATTGGCTGATAAACGCCGGTATACTCGGACTCTTGAGTTATTTATCAATCTTCTTTTTTGCTTTTCGTAATTTATATATAAATTACAAAGAGAAAAAAATAATTTTGTGGGAGTATATGCTGGTTGCTGGAATTTTTATAGCATACTTCATTCAAAATTTATTTGTTTTTGATGAAATTGCCACATACATTCCTTTCTTTGCCATCTTGGCTTGGCTATATAGCATTTCCACCCAGGAGAGCCGCGAGAAAGACGAGATGCGCGGATCCGAATTTGATATTAATTTTTATCCGTTGATTATGGTTTTGGTTTTGGCAGTATCCTTTTTCTATGCTTATTTCATAACCATAAAGCCGTATTTTGCAAACACCGAACTGATTAAAGGAATAGAATATGCTACAAATTATCCGGCTACGGCCTATGGGTATTATCAGGATGCTTTCAATGAAAATACTTTTTTGGGAAGAGACGAGACGGTTAATCAATATATTGATTTTGCGGTTACCGCGGCCAAATCAAGCAGTCTTTCCAACGACCAAAAGCAGGGAATTTTGGAGTTAGCCGTTAAGGAGTCGGAGGCGTATAAGGCGCAAAATCCAATGGATCCCAGACCGTTTTTATTCTCTGGAATTTTTTATGAAAATATTGGACAGATGGATCAGGCTACTCAGGACTTGGAAAAAGCACATAACTTATCGCCCAAAAAACAGGACGTGGCTTTATCTCTGGCGCAAGTTTATATGACTAATAAGCAGTTTGATAAAGCAGCGCCGATTTTATTAGATACTTTCAATGAAGATAAGACTGATACTAGTGCAAGATTGGCTTTGGCTGCCGGATATGTATATATGGGCAATCAAAGCGCTGCAGATCAGCTCCTGATGGATGGATTTGGGAAAGTTAACGTGGCTAATAATTTGCTGGTTAACGCATATTACTATGTTAAAAATTACAGCCGTCTTTTGGATTCCTGGAAAGAATTTGTAGCCGAAAATCCGAAAAATACAGATTATCTCCAAAGTTTGGCCGGAGCATATCTGCTTGTTGGACAAAGAAACGATGCCGTTTCAACGCTAAAAAAGATTATTTTGATTAATCCGTCTTTAGAGAGCCAAATTGATGGATATATAACGCAAATTCAGGAAGGGAAGATGTAGAATTGATTCGGGAGTAGAAAGTCAAAAGTTTAGAAAGTCTATAAAGTCAGAAGTAGAAATTCAGGAATTGCATTATTCCAGATGTATTTTTGTTTTGAATTCTTTGAAGCGTTCTGCTAGCAAAGGATGTTGTGCGAATTCTGGATCGTTGGATAATAATTCCTCTGCGGAAGTTTTTGCCGCTTTGACTAATTCAATATTTTTTAGGGCATCCATAGCCACATCGGGAAGACCAGTCTGCTCTTTGCCTAAAAATTGTCCGGGACCGCGTAATTCAAGATCTTTTTCCGCCAGTTCAAATCCATTTTGGGCGGTGAGCAGGGAATCTAATCGGTAAAGAGTGGTTTCGGATTCAGAATCGGTAAACAACAAACAAAATGATTGATGTTCGCCTCTGCCGACACGTCCACGGAATTGATACAGCTGAGAAAGTCCGAAACGGTCTGCGCCCTCGATCATCATGATGGTTGCATTTTGTACGTCTACGCCGAGCTCTACTACGGAAGTGGAAACCAGGATGTCGTATTTTTTATCCAGAAAGTCTTTCATGATATTTTCTTTTTCGGTATTTTTCATTTTGCCGTGAAGCATGGCAATCTTGAGATCGGGAAATATTTTGTGAGAAAGTTTTTCAAATTCTTCTTTAACCGATTTTAAATCCAGCATTTTTTGCTGGGCCGGAGTAAGTATTTTTCTGTCTTCTTCGTCTTCATTTTTTGCGCTAGCTTCTATGCGCGGACAGATTACAAAAGCCTGTCTGCCTTTTAGAATCTGCTCTTTTATAAAATCATAGGCATTTTTACGTTTATCCGGATCGACGATTTTGGTTATTATGGGTTTTCGCCCGGCTGGAAGTTCATTGATAATGGAAAGATCCAGGTCGCCGTAAATGGTCAGCGCCAGCGTCCTCGGAATCGGCGTGGCGGACATAGAGAGAAGGTGCGGTATGAGCATTTCCGAATTTTTTTCGGCATTAAGCAATGCGGCGCGCTGATCTACGCCAAAACGGTGCTGTTCGTCTACGATTACCAGCGCCAGTTTATTAAATTTAACGGATTTTTGGATAATAGCGTGCGTACCGATAATTATTTTTGTTTCCCCGCTTTCTATTTTTTTAACAACGTCTTTCTTTTTGGAACTGCCGGTTAATATTGCTATTTCTTTTTCAAATTCTCCGAATATTTTAGTTATGGTGCGGTAATGTTGCTGCGCCAATACTTCGGTTGGAGCCAAGATTGCGGTTTGTTTTCCATTTTTGGCGGCTAAAATGGCGGCAATAGCAGCGATTACTGTTTTTCCCGATCCGACATCGCCTTGGAGCAGGCGGTTCATCGGCCTGCCTTTTTGAATATCTGAAACAACTTCATTCAAAACTTCTTTTTGAGAATTGGTCAAAATAAAAGGAAGTTTGGATATTATCCGGCTTAAATATTCCTGATCAATTTCAATTGGCGCGCTTTTTTGCTCGGCCAACTCAGATTTTATTTTTAAATTGTTAAGCTGAAGCAAGAATAAGTTTTCAAACGCAAATCTTTTCTTTGCCGCTTCTGCATCCACGGGCCGCAAGGGGAAGTGGATTTTTTTAATAGCCAGGTTAATGTCGGGAAGCTTATTTTTTTCCAAAATTTCTTTAGGCAAAAAATCTTCCATGTGTGGAATTTCGGAAAGCAGTGGTTTTAAAATATAACGTAATAGTTTTGAAGTGACGCCTCTGGTTTCCGGATAAACGGGGATAATTCCGGCAGTGTGTCTTGGTCCGCTGATGGCTCCGGAAATGCCGTGGCTGGAGGTGACTTCGTAAACCGGATTGCTTAGATATAGATCGCTTTTTGATTCAATTATTTTTCCGGCAAAATTTGCCTGCGTGCCAGGTTTCAACGTTTTTAAAAGATACGCTTGATTAAACCAAACGGCACGGACTCCTCCGGATTCATCAACTATAATTGCTTCAACTAAAACCAAATGCTTTTTAAATGTCCGGCGTAAACCGATCTTTTGAACAACTCCGTGTATGGTGGCCGGCTGATTGGGCAATAATTCCGCGATAGGAATTATCTTAGAAAAATCGTCATATCTGAATGGGAAATGCCAAAGCAGATCTCTGACTGTGCAAATCTTAAGCTTGGCAAGTTTTCCAACAAACTTTGGGGTAATACCGCTGATTTTGCTTAACTCGGTATTTAGATCCATCGCGTTTGCTTTAATTGCATATATTATACTCCTATATTAAAAATTTATAAAACCCGATTTATCATTTTCGCTTTTATAGTAATTCAGTATAATAATGAATAATAAATATGAACAAGGAAGAAAAAAGAGATCTGATGCTGGAAATAAAGGAAGAAATTTTGCAAAACAGCAAGCTCCCTCTTTATAAAGAAAGAAAAAAGAATAAAGTTTTTCCGGTAATAGGCGAGGGAAGTCATTCTGCCAAAATAATGTTTATCGGCGAGGCGCCGGGAAAAAATGAGGCGGCTACAGGCAGGCCTTTTTGCGGAGCGTCCGGAAAATTTTTAGATAAGCTTTTAGCGCATGCGGGAATAAAACGAGACGACGTTTATATTACTAATATTGTAAAAGACAGGCCGCCCGCAAACCGCGATCCGTTTCCTGATGAAATAGAAGCTTATGCTCCGTATTTGGATAGACAGATTGATATTATTCGTCCAAAAATTATTGCCACTCTTGGCAGATTTTCAATGGTATATATTATGGAAAAATTTGGATTGAAGGATCAACTTGGTTTTATCAGTCAGATACACGGCAAATCGTTTGAGGCCAAAGCTCCTTTTGGGAAAATAATGATAGTGCCTCTTTATCATCCGGCGGTGGCTATATATAATCCGCACGCTCAGGAAGAGCTAAAAAAAGATTTTCTGATTCTGAAAAAGTTTTTGGATTAATTTCGGATCAAGAAAATTTACGTTTTTAACTTATACTTTGAGCGGTTTTTTATTTTATATCTTCTCTTTTTATTTTTTGGGCAAAAATTTTCCCCTCCATTTCTGTATTCTTAAGCTTAATATTTGGAATCTCTATCCTGTGACATTATTTAAAATAACCTTTTGTAATAGTAATAATATAACAAGTACCTGCTACCCTATAGGGTAGCAGGTACTTGTTTCTTTTACGGGAAAACCCAGTATTAACCTGCGTGGAGTAGGTTATTTAGTAAGTAGTTTTTTATTTTCTCAAACTTTTTTGGGCGGTATTAATCCGCTATCTTAATTTGTCTGCTACCCTATAGGGTAGCAGACATTCTTAAATCAATTATTTGATCGTGATATTTTTTATTGATGCAGTTAATTAGTTTTTAAAATACTCAATAAAGTTCCAGCGTCCTTTTCCGGATCTGGTTGGCATTGCCGGAAGGGATTCTAGCCAGTCTAAAAGGGGACTTTCCGGGGCGCCGTTTTTAGTATTTTGTTGTATGATTTTTTGTTTCGCTTTTTTAAGATCGTGTCGGCTACGGTATTTTTGATATTTGTTTTCTAAATTTATTTTTGCTTGTCTGATCGTAGTTGGAGAGACCCACAATATCTTTCCGATATTTCTATAACTCATACCATTTTTGATCAGCATTATCGTCATAAATCTTTTAATAATATCCTGTCTTTCACTTTCGGTTAAAATAGATTCCAAAAAGTTCTTAACCCTTTTGACGTCTCTGGTATTTTTTATATTTTTGATCATTTCTAACCAAAGATATTCCTCCCATTCTTTTCTGGAATTAAAATTTTGGATGTTTATGTTTTTACTCATTTTTTGTTTATATTTTTTTGTTTTTTTATCAGGTGCTACCCTATAGGGTAGCACCTGGATTATTATATGCCGATAAATTTATTTTAAATAATATTGTATTGTGGATAAGTGTGTTTGCGTTATTTTTGTGGTTTGATAAACTTACTTCGGTTTTAAAATAATTTATAATATTTTAATGAAAAATATTTCGTATCCGGATATTTTCGGGTCATATAAAAATATTTGGTGAACGGGACGCTCTATGAAGTGTCCCGTTTTTGTTTTTGGATAATTCGGCAAAATTCGGCAATTCGGCAATTTGTATAATAATTCGGCAATTGCCGAATATAAAAATTAAAAAATAATCTTATGAATATCAATAATATAAAAAATAATTCGGCAATTATGATTTTGAAGAAAGTCTGGCGGGTTATCCGCATTCCGCTTTTGATTATCATTATTCTTTTTATTGGCTTGATGATTTACCGCTTTCCCGTGGTAGAGGAGCGTATTAAAACTCAGGAGGTTGTGAAGGTAATACAGGCGCAAAAACTTACAATGGCCGATGTTGTGGGTCAAAATCTTCCACCAGAACCTGACGCAGCGTTGAATAACGCATCATTAGAAGGAGTTGATGCAAATAATAATGGCATTCGCGATGATGTGGAGCTAGCTATTTTCAAACTTCATCCGGATTCTGCGCGCATTCGTGCCGCTGAGTTGCAATATGCAATGGCGTTGCAAAACGAGATGAATGGCAATGTGTTTAATTCAGATAGTTTGGTGGCGGTTATGCAGCAAGAGAGTAGGGGATTCTTTTGTATTTCCGATGTAACTCGTGTTACCAATGATTATGATTTGGTCGTGCAAAGAAAGAAGGAGATTGATGATTTAATATTAAATACCCTTTCTCGTAAAAATAAAGTAGAGGATATATATAAAAATTATATGACATCATATAAAATCACCGATGGTCCACACTGTGATATAGATTTAACAACTCTATCAAATTAAAAATAAAAAAAGTTTATGAAATATTTGATAAGTATTGCTATTTCTTTCATATTTCTATTGCCGGGCAATATTTTTGCGGCTTGTAGCGATGATGGGTATTCTGTTGTGTATGTTAATGGCATAAATACAAAATCTGAAAAGGATACTAAAAATGACACAGATATTTTAAGCGATAATTTTTCTTGGTATTCGAACTTAAAAAATGTTCAATTTTTTCCAGCTTATAATCCTTCTCATCTTGCCGGTGTTGGAGATATAGCCGAAACGATATCACAAATTTATAACAATCCAGTCAGTGATTATGACCTAAAAACAATTCTTCTTAAGCTTTATCCGGAAATAACCACGAGAAAAATTCTTCTCGTCGGTCATTCTCAGGGAACTTTTTATACCAATGAAATTTATGATTATTTGATTAATAATGGCGTGCCGAAAGAATCTATGGCCGTATACAATGTTGCGACGCCGGCGAGCTTTGTTTCGGGAAATGGAGGGTATCTCACTTCGTCGAATGACAAGGTTATAAATTTAGTGCGCAGTATTGCGCCGAAAGTAAACGCTGAGTTGCCGCTTCCGGCAAATATTACAATTCCTCTAAATTCTCAGGAATCAGCTGATCTTTTTGGCGGACATTCTTTTAGCGGTGTTTATCTTGCCAATGAATCTCTTCGCATAGTGTCTGATATTGAAAGCGGGCTTAAGAAACTTTCCATCGCCGGAGCCAACAGCTCATCGGACGCTGGCTGCTTTATCCCTCCGGAGAAAAATATTTCTTATTATGCGCAAGAATCGGTATTTTCAGTTGCCGATGCGGCCATAAATGGGGCGATCATGGCGAGCAATGGTATTTCCAACGTCGGGGAGGTTGTGTACGGCGGTACCGTTGCGGCCGTTGCTCAAGTTGTGAGTATGGCCAAAGGAGTCTTGACGACTGTTACGGGTACGATGAAAGATAGCGCTCAGATTTCGGACCAAAAACTATTAGCCGAAGTTTCTTTGAATTCTATTTCTTCACAGTCCATTGATCAGGGCGTGCAAGAAAATATTAATACTGAATCAGCGGTTCAGCCGATTCAGAGCGATCTAGCTTCTACTGATAAAAATATTTCAGATACTAATGTCGAAACAGTAAATACGCCAGAGCAACTGATAGTTGAGAATGTGGATGAAAATTTAAAACAAAAAGATACGCAAAGCACGGAGAGTGTTATTTCTACATCCACCAAAGAACAGTTGGCTGATACTAAAATAGCGCCGGATAATATTAAAAGCCAGGATGTTCAAATATGCTCCTTTAATACAACAAAAACAGCCACTCATCAAAATTTGATTATCAATGAAGTGGCTTGGATGGGTAGTCAGAGAAGCGCCAACGATGAATGGATCGAGCTGAAAAATATTTCTAATTCAGAGTTTGATATTTCAGGATGGCAGATTTTGGACAAAGGCGAACAGATAAAAATTACTATTCCCGCTGGTACAAAAATTTCCGCCGGAGGATTTTTATTAATGGAAAGAACGGATGATAATTCGGTTCCGGGTGTTGGCGCCGACATTATTTATACCGGTGCACTTTCCAATTCCGCCGAGGGTTTAAGACTATTTGATAATCAGTGTAATTTAGTTGACGATGTTTTAGCCGGTGGTGAATGGCCGGCCGGCGATGTGGCGACGAAAAAGACAATGGAGCGCCAAGCGGACTTAACTTGGTCTACGTATAATGGAGCTGGGCAAGGATCGGGCGATCTGTTAATTCTAGGAACGCCTAAAAAAGAAAATAGTATAAAAATTATTTCATATACTGGCGGAAGCAGCGCGGTTATTGATAATAAACAGCCAGTAAGCGATACCCAACAAAATCCGGACAAAATTTTAATTACGGAAGTGCAAATTACCGGCGGAACAGGAAAATCAAGCAATGATTTCGTGGAGCTTTATAATCCGAATAATACTAGAGTCAATTTAAAGGGTTATAGACTGGTTAAAAGAACGGAAACGGGCTCTTCGGATATAAGTATCAAGTCTTGGACTGATGATGCATATATAGAACCAAGGGGATTTTATGTGTGGGCAAATTCTAATTATGCCGAATTATTATCTTTGGCAAATGTAACTACTTCGGCGACGCTGGCTAATAATAATTCAATCGCGCTTCGATATGGCGCTGAAAATACGGGAAATGTAATTGATGCAGTTGGTTGGGGAGGCGCAGCCAATTCTTTTATTGGCCAAAATTCTTTTTCGCAAAATCCTGGAGCAAATCAGAGCATTCAGAGAAAAATTCAAAATGATGGGTTTATTAATAGCGGAGATAATTCTTCAGATTTTGAATTAACAAGCTGCCCGAATCCAGGAGCGCAATCTGAATATTGCGCGATAAGCGAAACAAGTAAATCAAATGAGGCGCCAAGCGCTTTTTTTGTTTTTTCTCCCAGTGCGCCGGAAGCGGGCGAAGAGATAAGCTTTGATGCGGCTTCTACAACTGATGCTGATGGAAACATTACTTTGTATGATTGGAATTTTGGCGATGGGCAAGGAGCGGGTTCTACTCAAGCTACGACAACGCACAGTTATTCGTCGGCTGGAAATTACAATGTCTTTTTAACAGTTTTTGATAGTCTGAATGCTTCCTCGACTTATACATTACCTATTTCCGTCGCTTCTAGTTCCCTGCATCAATCCAATCATATATTGATAAGCGAAGTAATGCCTGGTCTGGATAATGGTAGAGCAGACGAAGAATTTATAGAGCTCTATAATCCAACGTCAGAAGATGTGAATTTAGCCAATTACTCTTTAAAAAGAAAAAGCTCTATCTTGAGTACCACCACCCAGGCTCTGGTTAATGCCGATAATTTTTCCGGTACTACTATTAAATCAAGAGGATTTTTATTGATAGCGAGTCGGGAATATCAAGGTAGCTCAACACCGGATATTTATTATTCAAATACAACTCATCATCTGGCTTACGATGACGATGCTGTTATTTTGTATGATGCGAACGGTATTGCGATTGATGAAGTTGATTATGAAAACATCGGCGCGGGAAAAAGCTTGGAAAGAAATGCATTGTCCGGCGGTGTTTGCGTATCTTCGTATGGCGACGGTGAATTTTTAGGAAATGGTTGTGATACAAATAATCCGAGCGACTTTGAACTTCGTGATATTTCAAATCCGCAAAATTTAAATAATTTTCCGGAGCCGCGCAATAATCCTGCAAATATAAATAATTTTTCCGCGCAATATGACAGAAGTAATAAAAAAATAATTTTGAATTGGGATGGAAGCTATGATTATGCGGGAAGCACGACGACTTTAAGTTATTTAATCTCTGATGTCAGCGATGTTCCGGTTATAGCAAATGCCACGACATCTTCAACTACTGCGGAATTCAAGGTAATTGAGATTGGCCGCGATTATAATTTTGCAATAAAGGCTCTTGATAAGGAGGGTTTGTTTTCGGAAATTTCTACAGTAGTGGTTTCTGTTCCAAGTATTTCGATTGCGGACGCAAATTATTTTATTTTAGATCAGAGTAATTTGCTTGGCAGTTCTGAAAATCCTGGCGGGCAGGTTTTTAAACCTATTGCGGCAGGAGTCGTAAATTCTGTAACCATGAAAATAATCAATTCTGCTAACTACGGAGATTTGCAGGGCATAGCCGATGTTAATGTTGCTTTATATGAATGGGTTGGCAACGATATCGCCGCGAGTCCGGATTTTGGAATGGGTAAGCTTTTAGCGACTAGTCCGTCTAAAACTTTTTATGCAAATTATTCAGGTGATTATACGTGGATCTTTGATCCTCAGAATCAGATTGCGGTAGATTCCTCAAAATATTATTATTTACAGATTAACGTTTCTCATACTCACGGCGATCTTCATATAAGTTGGGGACTAGCGAGCGCTTCAGACGCCCAAAGCAAATCTTTGTATGTAATTATTAAAGCTAATCAAGAAGGAGCTATCAGCTTATCGGATTCTATTAATAATTATGTTTTTCAGGATATCTCGGTTAATTTGCAGGGGAATTATTTGGAGCCAGAAAATAATAAATATAATTCTGTATACGTAAAGATAAAAGATTTTTATACGGGCGAGGTAGTGAGTGATAAGACGATATCTTTGACTTCGGATGAGCAGTCTATTGGTTGGCACGCAATTGCCGGCGGTTTGAATATAAGCCGCCCGGGTTATTTTAAAATAATTGTTTCTTTATCGGATTCAATAAAGACAGAAAGTAATTTTTCTGTTTTTGGGGCCCCACCTCCGGAAAGTGAGTTGTTGTATCAGAATGCCTTTGGAGATTTTGGGATTTCTAGCAATCATTTTTCCGGGCAAGTTTTTAGGCCGGCGGCTTCCGGAAAAATTGATAGTTTGACTTTAGAAGTAACCTCCGGCGATCCGAATATAGTACAGGCTCACTCTTATTGGAGTATTTATGAATGGGCCGGAAATGGAAATGATTTGGCCGGATCTGCGGGCGCTCTGCTGGCCACCACTACCTCAAAATTTTTAATCGCATCAACTTATTATCCCGGACCCGTGAAGGAAACTTGGGATTTTGACGGCGATAATGAAATTTATCTGGATTCGGGTAAATACTATTATTTAACTTTGAGCATAGTTCCGGATAATACGACCTGTACATTTGATTGCCGTCCGGCGATGTTGTATATGGCGGGCTCGTCAAACGGATCATTAATTGACGGAAGATTAATTAATGATCTTAATAATACCGGCGATCTATATCTCATTCTCAATAAAAAAATATAATTGTTGATGCATACTTGGTCCTGTTAACGAGACCAGGTATTTAATAAATGATTTGTATTTTTTACCGCAAAAAACCATAATATGAATATGGAATTTTATTATGATTGGAAAAAAGCAAAAGAGGGCATTATAAATGATCAGGCGAAACGATATGAAAACGAGGTAGAAAATCAGGAAAAACTTCAGCGATTAACTAAGGAGTACGATCTGATAGAGGCGGCTTTTGATCAGCTTTCTGACGAGCAAAAGGAAATGCTTAAGAACGTGCCTAGGACAAAAGAGGATTGGGAGACGTTTAATGAGATTGGCGATGACCTAAACGAAAAACTAGAAAAGTTGGAAGAGCTTTGGGTAGAAATAGACAGGGTTGCTGATGCACTACCTTTTGATTCTGAACAATTAGAGAAAAGATTCAAGCAGATTGCCGCAGAACTGGCACAAAAATATCATTTGAATAACTAGCGAAGCCTGCTACTTCTTTATTTGACAAGTAATAAAATATGTTGTATTTTAATACAAATATAGCAGTTCTTTTAATTTTGAGGAGGATTTATGTATAAGGATTGGAAGCTTATTTACACCGAGTCAGACCGAGCTTTCTTGAGCAAGGATTCGATGAAAAAGGTGGTTGTGCCCTTAAAGGCGCAATGCGCGGATGATGCCGTAGAAGAAGGAAAAAAGCTCTGGACTGCCAGATTGAAAGAAGGAGATGACGCAGAAGGAGCCAAGAAAATAAATGGCATATATTTCTGGCCCAGCAATCCGAAGGTGGTGCTTGAGATAAGCATTGAGTTCCTCTAAAAAAGTTTTGATGATTGTACTTTAAACAATTATCGCCCCGTATCCGTCATTCGCCAACCGGCGAAGGCGGAGCGGGGCTTTTTATTTTTAATAAAATTTGTAATTTTATTGTTTAGAAATCATAATTAAACAAATGATAATTATTTTAGACAACATTCGTAGCTTGTTTAATGTAGGTTCAATTTTCAGGACAGCCGATGCTGCCGGGGTAGAAAAAATATATCTTTGCGGGATCACGCCGACCCCAACCGACAGATTTGGCAGAATCAGGCCGCAACTTGCCAAGGTTTCTTTGGGCGCGGAAAGAACGATGAATTGGGAATATGTCGAGTCAGCGAGCAAACTGGTAAATAAATTAAAAAAGGACAAATTTAAAATCTTAGCCGTTGAGCAGAGTAAAAAATCGATTCCGTATCTTAATCTAAGGATTAAAAAATCTGATTTGAATAAAATCGTATTAATTTTTGGAAATGAAGTTGACGGAATTTCTGAAATAATTTTAAAAAAAGCAGATAAAATATTGGAAATACCCATGTCTGGTAAAAAAGAATCTTTGAATGTCAGCGTGAGTTTCGGAATCGTAGTTTTTGGTTTGAGATACGGAAATACAAAAAAATAGCAAAAATTTTTGTTTATTCAGTGGCTTAGCGGGGTGCGATATTTTTGTATTTGTTATAGTATTAAAATATTATGATGAAAAATAAGAAAAAATTGAAAATTGCTCAAATTTCTCCGCTTTGGTTTCCGATTCCTCCCAAAAAATATGGCGGCATTGAAAGAGTGGTTGCGCAGCTTTGTGATGGGCTGGTTCATAGAGGGCACGATGTTACGCTTTTCGCTGCTCCGGGAAGTAAAACTAAAGCTAAATTAGTTAGTGTGTTTCCAAAACCACTGATAGAGGCCGGAGTTTCCTGGTCCGATCCTTTTTGGAATTTAAGAAATTTATCCAAGGCTTATAAATTAGCCGATATCGGCAAGTTCGATATCGTTCATTCACCTCTTGATATATG
>JAJYZL010000150.1 GCA_021799965.1 bacterium
TTTTTCCAGAAGGCAAGCTAACGCCGCCTTCATTTTGCGAATTATTAAAATCAACATCATCCCAAAAATCACAAAGCAGCTTACTAAAGTCTTCAATTTTATAACCATCAAACCCCACATCCCGTATACTCCTTGCCAACGGGGACAATCTTCTTCCATTTAATGCATACTCATTTTTTGAGTACTCAACAACCGAATCTTTATTTGCAAGGCTAATTTTTCTCCCAACTTCCGGAATTTCTTTTGTACTTTGAAAAATTTTATTTCTGTTTATGAACGCAAATTCTTTAAAGTTTTTATTTTGTAAAGATGATTCATTTAATTTAAATCCGTTTTTGACAATGCCGTTATCTATTATATAATCCAATAAAGGGTATTTTGTTAATTTGCTATTTTCAATATCTACGAATAAGTTAAAGTGTGTGTCCCAGTCGCTTCTTTTTTGATATATTGGATTTATTAAAATATTGTTTTTTTTGTAAACCAAAATAGTAGATTTAGTCTTTATAATTGTTTTTTCTTTTGCGGATAATTTTAATCCGCTTGGATGAGAATCTCTCACAGTAATTAAATTAATAAAATTTTCTCGATGAAAAATTTCATCCATTAAAATTTTTAAGTATGCCTCCTCTATATAATCACAGTGTACTAAAATTGCTCCGTCGCCTCTCAATAATTCTTTTGCCACTATCAATCGGTTTTTCATAAATGTCAGCCACGTAGAATGACCAAAGTTGTCATTATATTGAAAATCATCACTTCCGGTATTATACGGCGGGTCAATATAAATTAGCTTTACTTTTCCTGCAAATTTTTTTCTTAACGAATGGAGAACTAAAAGATTATTCCCTCTAATTAATAAATTATCCGTTTTTTTTATCTCGGCTGCTTCGTGTTCCCCGTTCCTGTCAATTCTCTTAAATTTTGTAAAAACTTTTGGATCTAACAATCTGTCGATTTCATCCGAAGCTAAAATCTCGTTATGAAAAATTTCTTTCCTCTTTTCATCGGATTTTTCCTGTCCCCCTTCCAAAATGCAATCTTTATACGGCCACGCTAAAACTACTTCTTTATTTTGGGATATATAATTACCGCTTGCGGTTAATCCTATTTTATTTTTAAAAGAGGTATAAGAATCGGGCAAGAACTCTTTGTTGTCCACAAATTTCATAAATTTTTCTTTGTCGAAAATTAAAGTTTCGTCAATATCGATAAAAAAAGCTCTTTAATTATTTCATTGCTTAAAAGCAACTTTATTAAATCTTTGTCTAATTTTAATGCTGATTCAACTACTTTATTCTTTAAAATTTTCCCGTCAGAAACAAATCTTTTATCATTGTTTAATAATTCTTTAAGCTCTTCTTTTAATTTCATTTTTAATAAACCTTTTATTGATTAATTTAAAAATATAATTAAATTTTACAATATACATTCCGTAAATAAAAAATTAATTAGATGCCAATTTTCATTCTAATTTTTTAGATCTTTTTAATAATTTCTTTACTTCACGGTCAAAATCAGACTCAATCGGCTGAATTTTATTATATTCTTTATATTCTTTTAAGGCTTTTTTATCTGCCTTTTCTTTTGAAATTTGTCCTTTACTGTTAAGTATTTTGAATTCATTAAAATCCAAAAATTTATTAACACTCCCCGCAAACTCCGACATAGTAAAGGTTTTACGGTTTTCTATAATGTTTTCTATATAATCGAAGAAGCCTGAAACAGTTCTCTCAAGTTTCTTAATCTCTGTTTCTTTCAAATAATTTTTAGCGACCGTTACGTCAATAGGAAGAATCCTGCCTTTTGGCGCATTCTTCCATGTTGTAAGTCCCATATAAGGCTTGTCTTTATCGGCTTTTAAGTTAATAATTTCGGCGGCTGTCCTACCGGTGATAGCAAAATGAAACTTATTCTGAATCGTCGCAAAAAATTCTTTCGTTGTATCGGAATGCGGGTCATAATCAATGCTGCACTCGGCAAAGATATCGGTAATCTGCTGATATATACGCCTTTCGCTCGCCCGTATAGAGCGGACTCTTTCCAGTAACTCTTTAAAATAATCCCTGCCAAAAAACCGCTCGCCCTGTTTAAGCCGTTCATCGTCAATAGCAAAGCCCTTTACGATATATTCTTTTAAAACTTTAGTAGCCCAGATTCTAAACTGGGTGGCTCTTCTAGAATTTACCCTGTAACCAACGGCTATAATAGCGTCAAGGTTATAATGTTTTATATCGTAACTTTTGCTATCAGATGCAGTTATCCGGAAATTCCGGATAACTGCATCTTCTATTAATTCACTGCTTGCAAAAATATTCTTTAAATGTTCATTTATCGTACGAACATCCACTCCGAACAATTCCGCCATCATTTTTTGCGTAAGCCATAAGGTTTCATCCAGTAAAAATACCTCTAATTTTATATCACCGTCCGGCGTGGTATAAAGGATAAAATTTCCAGATTTTTGTAATTTATTATACATAAATATTTTTCAATTTAATT
>JAJYZL010000009.1 GCA_021799965.1 bacterium
ATCTTCTATTGTGGGGGACTGAATTGGCCATATTTTATCTGGATTGGGGCGGCGACTATCTGTTGACGCCCAATGGTTCGATTCAACAAGCATCAGGCTGGGACGAAAGCAGACAACTTACAGTCCGGACCCTCTTTACGAACCCATCCGCAACCCTGCCGTCGGGGAAAACAATTCCTCCCGACTACATATTCGCTCCGAATTTCGGAGCAGGACTTGGCTTGTATGTCGGTCAAAACATGACAAGGGCGCAAAAGAATCAGTTGACGGTCAGTATCCAGTCTCAGGTTCTCAGTCAGCAGGCGGTCGATCCGTCCGTGATTCCCAAGGTATCGTTCCAGAACATAACCGATAAAATAATGATAATCTTTGTTTCTTTCAAGCTTAAATCGGGCGAGGAGGGAACGGTTGTCTTGCAAACCGGATAATAAAGATAGTATTAAGAAAGGAAAGACTAAACTCAAGGCTTGGAAGGAATGCCAAAGATGCGGCAGAATAAAACTGATGTATCCATGGTTTCATTTCTGTACTTCATGCAGAAGGTTCATAAGGCGCAATAGCTGATGGCTACCGATTCTACGACACAGACTTTCAATTCGGGGACTCTTCCGCCTACACTTCCCTCCCTTTCGTATGCGGAGCTTTTGAGTAACCTGATACAACAGTGGGCGGCCCAGACCAAGGTAAGCCCTTCCCTGGCCTCGGGCGATCCTCTTCTCGCAGAGTTCCAATCCATAGCCTCACAAGGCGTCTTCATTGAAAACGTCCTGGCCCTCCTTTCTTCCCTCACGCGAGCACAGACTTCCACCGGGGCCAATCTCGACACATGGATGGCGCAGTTTGGTTTCCCTCGATTGCCTGCGACCTATGCCAATGGTCCCGTAACACTGTCGGTTCTTTCGGCCCACAATACGGACATTCTCATCCCTCTTACCACCATCGAACAGACCGTGGGCGGAGCAATCCAGTACCAACTCATCGCAGACACCGAACAGGCAGCCTACGTCTCTGGCTCCCAAAACTATCTTCTGCCGGCAGGCGAGACATCGATCAGTGCCACGGCCCAGGCCCTTTCACCCGGCTCTCTTTATAATGTTCAGGCGAATCAGTTGACGCAGTTTTTGTCACCGCCTCCAGGAATTGACCAGGTTACAAATCCGGGGCCGATTCTAAATGGCGAGGATGCAGAATCCGACTCATCCTATCTGGCGAGATTCGCCGCCTACATCCAATCTCTTTCGAAGGCGACGGGTCCGGCTATAACTTCTGCCATAGACAATCTCCAACAGGGGATCACTTTCAAACTCTACCCCAATACGAATAACGCCGGGCAGTATCAGCAAGGCATGTTCACCGTTGTCGTGGCAAACTCCACATCGGCTCTCATTACGAACATTTCAACCATGCTCGAAAGCGTGGCGGGCCTTACGATCCAGTACAACGTCCTCCCGGCGAATGTTGTCAGCGGGTCGGTGTCGGTTTCCATCGCCCCGACTGCCGGTTACGCTCTGACGGACCTTGAACTTCCCGTTCAAAGACGCTGAAATATTTTTGAGCAGATCCAAATACACCGCCTCGCTCTCATTTTTTACGCAGTAATACAGATCGATATTATATCCATCTTCTATTTTCAACGATTTCGCCATACTTATAAATGGAGTTACTCCGATGCCCCCAGCTATCCATATCTGATCTTTATTTTTGGCATTTTTATAAGAAAAATTTCCAAAAGGACCCTCTATTTTTGCCGGAGTTCCCGGTAAAAGAGCTGAAAGCTTAGCGGTATAATCACCAAGGCTTTTAGCAATGATAGAAATATTTTGATCATCGGGTCCGGAAGTAATGCTGAAAGGATGGCTCTCGCCGCCAATAGTTTTTCCGCTGAAACTTACAAAAATAAATTGTCCCGGAGTGAAGATCATTCGCTCGCTTACAGGCCGCATTGTTATTTCTGTTATGGAATCGCTCAAAGCACGCACTCCCAAAACCGTGTATTTGAATTTTTTAACCAGAAGCCAGCCAAACAAAGTACGGTATGCAAAAGCCAATAAGCCAATAACTGAGATGCCAAGCACATACCACCTTAGCGGCATATAGCGCGAAACATCGCTTGGAATAAGCCAAACATGCATAGACGCCATAAAGAATGCAAATCCTAAAAATTTATGCGTCCATTTCCAAATATTATATTTTGGACGCAAGTAAAGAGTGAGCACTATAAGCACCAGCATTAATGCTAGTGACAGCGTTCCCAAATTCCTCGGCCAATATGAACCAATGGACAAAAAACTGGCCGCGCCGGCAAAAGACCCCGCCGAATATCTGGCCAATAAAAATAACGGATGAAAAAGCAAGAAAATAAAAGCAACTTGGCCTAAAACATTATGCTTTGCGTATACCCCGTCTAATCCGCCAAAATATTTTTCCAAAAAATGAAACCGCGCACTTAAAATCAAATTAAGCGCAAACATAACGGCGCCAATCAGTCCAAGCAGCTGACCGATACTAGTCATAGCACCAGTAAAGTCGCCGAATCTCGGCGCAAAAGACGGCGCCTGCCACCAAAGAAAAGCTGGAAAAAATGACAATAATAAGATTATTATCCAACCAGAATTTTTTTGAATTGCCTTCATCGTTTATTTTAATTATTCAAATAGTGTTCCAGTGTGTAGATCCAGTCTTCATCCGTGCCGCCTTCTTCCATTTTTCTGCTAAGCATCCACTCAAGATAGCCCCTGTCTGTTTTTGCAACCTCGCCGATCTTTTTGTCTTTATATTTTCCAAAATTAAATAATTTGAAAATTGACGGATGGCTGGATACCTCAATCATTTTCGCTATAGCGCTGTTTTCGTTTCCGGTCTCTTTGATCATTTTGGCAAGCAATCTTTCAAAAACTCCGGAAAGCACTTTCACATCTTCCTCGGCGTCATGCACTCCGGCGTCTATGTCCAGATCCAAAAAATATCTCAAAAACTGCAAATTATATTCGGGAATTTGATTGTCCGAGTCCAAATATCTGGCAACGCGGAAAGTGCATATGCTTTGCGGCACCGCGATTCCCTCGGATTCCAGCATCGCTTTATCAAATCTGGCGTTGTGCGCCACCATTATTCCCTTAGAAAGCAGAGCTTCAACTTCTTTATACATCTCGCTTCCCTTGAACGGCGGCTTATCCGCCAAAAATTTATTGGTGATGTGCGTGATGCTCATTGCCTTCACCGACATCGGAAGCGGCGGCTTGAAATAACCCGTATTATATTTATCGGAAATTTTATAGCAAAGCTGGCAAAGCCGGTCTTTTAAAACATCGTTGCCTGTTGTTTCGGTGTCCAAGAAAATTAATTTATCTTTCATACCAGGTTAGTAGAAATTCGGCTATAAATTTTATTGCCGCCAGGCAATGCCGAATTTTCACTACCTGGCATATATATATTCTAACTCATTTTTCCGCCATTACGAGAGCTTTAGCTCGTAAAGAAACGGGGGTTCCCGCCTTCCCAGGCACGACAACAATTCAAACACTTCAAACATTCTTACATTTCCAACATCTTATACAACTCTCTCCAGATCGCATACATTGCATATGTGTCCCGCTCGCAGTAAGCCAGCAGATCTTTGGCGATCTGGTCTTTTTCTTTTTGAGGCAATGAACCAAGCGCAATTTTGTCCCAGCTTTGTGAAGCCGTACCGCCCTCACGGATATTAAGATTTTTATAGGTTAACTCTGGAGCCAACACGGGCAAAACATATTTTATGGAAGTACTGCCCTTAAAATCCTTGTGCACGTAATATTGTTTGGAAAAAATGTCCATCAGGTCATATATTCTGGCGTTGACCGAATCCATAAATGATTTGAATTCCGGAAGCCGTTTCCCTATTTCATTATTTCTTTGAGATTCAAATTTTTTGTTCCACACTATCACCGTGCCCTTGTCGCCGATATTTTTCTGAAGCGACTCCGCCAGCGCGCGGCTTGGGTCGTCTGCCTTTGTATGTAAAAACTCAAAATGCTCCGGCTCTTTGTCGGCCGGCGAGTTCAATTTATGGAGCGAATATTGGAACGGAATTTGATTATACGGCGAATATCCGTCAAAACGCGGAACTGCTGCGGGGCAAGTTTCGTAATCCAAAAAATAAAGCGGGAAAGACAAGTCGCCAAGCTCTTTTGCTATCAATTCTTTTTCCATCAAAACTTTATCCAAAACATGCGCCTGGATCTGATTTTTCTGGATCTCAGTGAACTCAATTTCTTCGGGAATTTCGTGAATATGAAAAATATTCATTTCTATGAGCTGCTGAAGTTTTTTCTTACTGCTACCAATGCGGGCAATGTCATGCACGCTGTATTCCGGCACGTCAGGATTTGAATAAGAAAATGTGGTGCAGTGGTTGTTTCGGCTCTGATTTATGCAGTCGCAGTGCCCCGCCGGCTCTTTTTCGCTGGATAAATATTTTAGCGCCGCGTCCATTTCCGCGCTCACTTCATCAACTATTTTTTCTACTTCTTCGGTAACATCTTCAATTACAAAAAGACCCTTAAGATCCAGCTCACCCTGGCGGACATATTTTGGATTCAAATGAATTACACTTATTTTATTTATTTTTACCCCGTTAGAAATCATGCCCGCGCTTTGCGCGCCCGAAGGGCCTGTGGGCGAGCTATTTCTAACGGGGTTAAGATCAAATTTCCTGAGCAAATTCACCTGAAAAGCCAAGTCATAGTAATGATGTTCTTCAACTTTGCTGGTAGCCTTAACTTCGTATAAGTTATAGCCATTAGCGTTAGGGTTATACTCCAAAATATCCGCAGCTGCCAAAAAACCATCTTTCACAAAGATCGGCTGGAAGATGACGGGCGCTTTCTCGGCCAACAACTCCGCAGTCTTTTCCTGATCAATTTTTTTTCTGCCCTCAATTAAAACTCCTTCCGGAAAAAGTTTTCTGGCCAAAAGCTCAACTTCGTTTCCGGTTTCAATAATTGTTTTCTCAAATTCAGAAAGCTCCGATTTATTATATATATCCGGCCGGTGTATTTTCAGCCAAACATTTTTCTTGCATTCTCTGTATAGAATATAGTCGGTTTTGGAGATTGTGGGCATTTATTTTTGATCAGTTATTACAACTATTTTTTTGTTTTGAAAATCCTTTAAAATAACGGGTTCGACAACGGGAATTTCATCGGCCATCTTAACCTCAACAAAATTTCCGTGTTTTTTTGCAATCTTTTCTAATTTTTTGATAAATATTTTTAATTTCATATTATTTTAAACGATAAACTCCTTTATTGATAAATTCTAAATAACCTTTATCTCTTAAGAATTGTAATTGCTGGCGAATCTTGTCTTTAATATGTCTATTTTCTGGATGAATTATTTTTAGATTGGATTCAAAGTAATATATGTCTTGCAAAGAAAATTCTTTTTTATTTAAAGCATCTATGCAATTCATAATATCAAAAATCCATCCCTTAGCATCTACTTTTTTAACTTGTTTTAAGAAAACTGTCTTTTGCCATTTTTCCAATATATCTTTCTTAGAAATTTCTTTTCCATTCTCAATATAAAAAATCTGTCCTGCTTTTGGTATCTTAGAAAAAAGTATATTTGAACCAACCCATCCGGCCCTGCGCGCGGTATTTTTCAATGGCTTCCTCTTTTCAATAATTTCAGAAATAAAAAAATGTTTTGGAACTACAAAAAAATCATTAATGCACAAACTCTCCACATAATTCATAAAGAAAAAGTTTGGTTTTGATACGGAATTTATTCTTTCAATCATTTTAGAATACGCTCCAGCAGAAACCTTTTTTCCGAACTTGCCGCTTTTTGATTTCAGCTCAAAATCCTCTGAACATTTCTTACAATAAAAATCAGCCACGGGTTTATTATTTTCATATTCGTATATTTTTATAGCACCACAATTCGGACAAAATATTTGTCTGCCAACCCAATCCTCTGTTAAAACCCTTATTTTTTGAGAAGAATTTTTATATTCGTCGGCCAATTTTGTGTTAAAGGATAAATTCATAATCGATGCATGAATTATGGTTAGTTTCAAAGCTAAAATTAATTACAATCCTAAAACGGAACATGGGATGCTAGGGGTCGTCTTTTTTTGCTATACTCCTATTATATATGAATACGAAAAAATTTGACCCATACGAATTTTCTAAAAAGGAAATAGACGGCGTGCAAGTTTATTATAAAAATTTGCCATGGGCGCCATGTATCCACGTCCGCGTGGTATTTGAAACCGGAGCTTTTGATGATCCGGTCGGAAAAGAAGGCTTGTCTCACTTTTTGGAACATATGATTTTTGACGGCTCTCCGACTTTGCCGGATAAAAAGGCAATCAGGGAGTGGGGAAAACTTCACACATTAAAAACCTGGAACGCCTGGACAAGTTTTGACGCCACGTGCTTTTGGTTAAAATGCCTGCCCGAAGAATACGGCGCTTCCCTATCGGGCATGAAAGATATGATTTTCAGGCCATATTTGCGACCGGAAGACGTTGAACACGAAAGAAAAGTTATCACTCAGGAAGCGTGGGGCAGATTTGTTAATGAAAAATATTTAGCGTATGAAAAAAATGCCATGGATAATTTATATCACGGCCACGATCATGCAAGATTCGGCAGTGCGCTTGGCTGTCCGGAAACAATATCAAAAATATCCGCAGAAGATATAAAGTTGTGGCATACAAATAATTACGGCAAAGGCAATTTTTATATAGTTCTCGTCGGCGCAGTAGAAGAGAAACATCTTGATGGTCTAAAATATTTTTTGAAAGATCTGCCCAAAGTTACGAAGTCAAAGAAAAAAGAACAATTCATCGGCAAGCCCAAACAAAATCGACTTGTTAAAACCGCCGACGAAATCGGCGAAGTAAAAGAACAGGTTGAGGTCTCGCTGGTCAAAGTATCTGAAAAAATACCATATTCGGAAAATGAAACCGGAAGTTTATTTGGGACACTGCTTAACGATATTTTAAATGAACGATTAAGAATGGAAATGGGGATTTGCTATGGAGTTAGCACCAATATAGCTAAGGGAAAAAACTTCTCGCAAATATCAATGAATGTAAGAACTGATGAAAAAAATATAGAAATAGTAGAAAAAGAATCCGCAAATATCATAAACGAAATAATCGGCAAAAAGCACGTAGAACGATTTAACATTATCAAAAAATTATATACAGATCGGATAAAATCAAACGAGCTGGTTTCAGGTGGCATTGCTGACGTTGCGGTAAAAGAAATCTTAAATTTCGACGGACGCGCAATTACATTGGAAGAAACACTCGCAGAAATAGCCAAAGTAAGCTACGACGACGTGGCAAATTTCGCCAAATGGGCTTTTGACCCCGACTATGTTTACACGGAAATAATTCTTCCGTCAAAAAAATAAAACCGCCGCACATTTTCTGACCTTTCGTTATAAATAGTTGGTACTTATCTAGTAATCTCAACTAAATTTCCGTTATCAATTTTCAGATATTTTGAAACTCCAACCGACGGGCGGGCCGTCATAGGATCGGTGGGTTTGCGGTCGGCATAATTTACTATGATATTCCCATCGCGAAATTCTGTTGCCTGCGGGGCAATGCGATCGCCCAAGAAAATTGCATTTGTCCCGATGTAGCCATCTTTAGAACCAAGCGCGGCCACGACATAATAAAAAGTGCCGCTGCCTCCGCCGTCATATGTAAAAAGAAAAGCTATGTCCCCGATTCCGTCATTGTTAAGATCTCCGCGCACTTCATTACCAAAATATTTCATTCCCTGGCTAGCCGGAGTTATCTGCCGGCCATCCATAAAATAAACAGCATTTTTGTAATCAGCGCTTGCGGTTTCCGGAGTGAATTTAAAAGTCTTTATGATATCCGGAATTTGGTTGTAATACGAATTCAAAACCGAATCGGGAATATCTTTTGCATTCGGAACGTCTCTGTAACTGCTGCCAGTTTTTAACTGCTCAACCGCATAGCAAATGCCGTTGTGAATGGTTCTGTAGCTCACGCCCTCCAAATATTGCATCATCCCCGCGTTTTCAATTATAAATTTTGAAAAATTAATTCCGTTTATAATTTCCGGCTGGCTAAGAGTTTCATTTGTCGGAAGCAGGCAGGCTTTCACATCATTTGGGTCAGAGCTGACCCCGATCCTTAATTCCGCGGCATAATACAGCGGATAGCTCACATATGCTCCGCTATTATTGTCTATTCTATATACGGGAATGCTGACTATGGGCTGGCCCGCTGCCTGACCGTCGCTGTTTAAAGCCGCATCGGATCTCCAGTTTGAACCCAAATGATAATAATTTTTAAAAGTTGTCGTAGCCGTTAAATTGCTCGGATAAGTTATTTCAAAACCATATTCGGAATTTTTATAAACTGATAGCTGCGGCGCTCCGGCATTGTTTCCGGTTTTAGTTATTTTTATAAAATAAAGCGCACCGATCAAAGTTATTAATAATCCAAAAACCGCAAATCCCAGCGCATACACCCTGGGCATCTTTTTCAATTTATCCTGGACCAGCAATCGGATTCCGAGAATCTCCAGTCCAATGGCAATAGCCCAAGATCCCGGCACAAAAGGAATCATGTGTATTGAAAAGCCAAAAACTACAAAAAACATTCCAATCAATATCCTGAGCCTGCTTTGGCTTTTTATTTTTTGAAAAATTTCATCCATAGTAGTCGCCAAACACGCCTACATTTTTATTTATTTTAATTTTTGGAAAGCAAAGTAAGTATCACCTGAATTATTTTGTCTTTTTCTTTTGAGCTGCTTTCGGCAACAAGAAGTGTTAATGTGGTAAGAGTTGACGGAGGGATGCGCTTGATGTCCAAAATGCCCGCTTTATCCAAGAACCAGACGAAAGCAAAAGCACCGCTCCGTTTATTGCCGTCAACGAACGGGTGGTCTTTTACCAAAAAATAAAAAAGATTTGCGGCCTTCTCCTCCACGGTCGGATAAACTTCCTTGCTCTCAAAAGACTGCATCACATCGCCCACGATCCCTTCAAAAATTTCCCCGCCTCTTTCAACGCCGAACATTCCGCCCTTCTCGTCTTTTTTCGCCAGGTATTTTGCAAATTTCTCAACCGAATCAGCCAGATCATCAGCGGTCAGCTTTATTTTCTTTTTTGTGGACCCCTTCGTTGCAAGGGTTTCTTTGTCATACGCATCCAAAACACGCCAGGCATCGGCATATTGCTTGATAAATTTCGGGATCTGCTTGATCGCGGTTTTGTGGCTTTTTTTCATATTTAAATTATATCAAAATTGAAATAAACTTAATTTTGTTCTAGAATATTTACACATATAAGATATATGGAGGGGTCGCATAGCGGTCTAGTGCACCACCTTGGAAAGGTGGCATACCTTAACGGGTATCGAGAGTTCGAATCTCTCCCCCTCCGCCATAAATCGAAATCGCATTTTGAAGCCGATCTATCAGAAGACTTGCGGTTTCTTCGGTCCTATCGTAAGTGGCTTTTTCACCGGATTTGTGGGCACGACGTTGAAGCCGCTCAAAATTCCCTTCGCCGTAAAATTGGGCAAGATGAATTTAGAGCAGGTATATCTGGGCAATACCATAACTGCTTTCTACGCCTCGCTTTTCGCCATCATCTTGCATAGTTTTTATTCGGCGAAAGCTCTTATGACTGTAAACGACATTTTGCTTGGCGCGGGTCTGTGGCTTTCCATCCATATCATCTATGTGCTGACAGACTCAATTTTCCCGAACCGCTTCCGAAAAATATTCCAGATCGTAATCGGGATTATTTTAGTCGCAGTCGCATTTAAGTTTCTATAGATCATGAAAACAACCAATTCTTACGGAGCTTATTAAAACCACGCTTTACATCGGCACGATCGGTTACGGCAGTACGGTTATTTTAGCTTATTCCCGCAACTCAAACATTTGCGCTTCAATGCTCAGAACCTGCCTCTCTGGCTCATCCATGGATTTACGAGCATAGAGAAAAAACTTTTTGGTTTGCAAAATTTTGGTTTGTTTTGAGCTTAGCCCAAACAAACCTCCGCTTGTTTGAGCAGGCTTTGAATTTTGATTTCAAAAAAGTTTGGAAAATTACAACTGAAACTAAGTCCCGCCCTTGGTATAGCGAGGCAACAATCGCACCGAATCCTAATTTGAAATCATTAGGATTTTTTAATAATTTTAATCGCCTTGCCATTGATTAAGGCATCGGCGATTTTTTTGTAAGCAGAATATAAAATTCTTTGATAAGTGCTTTGCGAAGTATGCATTTTATCCGCCGCTTGTTTTTGCTCCAAATCGTTGATGTGGCGCAAACGATACGCCTCTATTTCTTCGGCAGTAAGTTCTATAGCTTCAAGTTCCCTCATTGGCACGCCCTGAGGCTTAAAATATGTTATATTCGGATCAAATTCTATTTTCCTGCAAAGTCTAGGTCTTGGCATAAGATTGATTGTTCCTATATTTTATGATAAATTATTTTTGAAAGAAGGCCACTCCAGCTCCTTTGTAAAAAGGAGCTGGTTCCCTGTGCCTTCTTTTATTTTTGCTGGTCTTTTAGAGCTGCTTTTTCTTTCTTGATTGCCGCTAATTCTTCCTCAAGCATTTTTTCTTCATCTTCCAAAACGGCTAATTCGTTTTTGGGAGAAATAAATCTCCTGAAACCATAACCATAGCCGCCGCGGCGCCCCAAACCCAGTCTCATACCGCCCCCGCAAGGGCCGAGACCGCGGCCAGTTCCAGCGCCTTGTCCCATTGGACCAGTTCCATCAAATCTTGGCATATTTTTTATTTATTTCCTTAATTTTTTACCGATATCCTCGACCTTTACCTACTATATTATGAATATACACCCATAACATCTTATTGTCAATAACCTGAAAATCTGACGAGATAAAAACAATAAAATTTAAATTTAAGCTATAATAATAGTATGAAAAAATTTATTTTAGGCTTTATTTCTGCGCTCGTCCTGGTCGGTTTAATATATTTTGCCTACCCTTTTATTCGCAGTTTTTTCAGCGGTGCAAGTCCAGTATCTCCGGAAAGTCTCAATCCTAGTGTTAAAGATTATGGTTCTCTGCGGGTAGAAATTTTTGGTAAAGGCAATCCCCTTGCCGACGTTGAAGTTGATTTGGGGAAAATTGGCTCTAGTGGCCCAACCGGTCCGATGAGTTTCCTCATTACCGACTCTTCTGGTCTGGTAGTTTTTAAAAATGTTCCGGTAGGAAGTTATAATATATTCTTCAATGATTACCATTTCCCAAACGGCTATGTTATGCCACGATATTTTCTTGTAAATATTACTAAAGATCAAAACACGCAAGAGCGAATCGATCTTGCGCCCAAACAATAACTTAAATTAATCGAAAATATGATAAAAGGAAATTTTCTCGGCGCGGCTATCGTGGCAATAATGTATACGATATACATTTTAATAAATCCGTTGCCGACAAAACCTCAAACGGCGATGGCATTGGTAATTCTTAATGCCCTCACTATTATATTGATGTCTTTCGCGTTTAAGTAAACACTGGATAAGTTATGCTCACCAAGCTAAACACAAAAAAGGTATTGCTGATCGCAATTTTTATCGGCGCACTCATTATAATTGCCGGGGTAATGCTTCCGGTTTTTGAAAAACATCAGCAGCCAGCGCCGTCCATTTCCGCAATAACCGTCGCCTCGCCAACCGCCGCCGACGTTTGGACCACCGATTCAACTCACGCCATTACCTGGACCGCGCAAAATATTCCGCCGGAAAATAAAATTTCAATTACTTTGCGGAGGATTCCCCCGCCGCCGCTTCAAGCCGAGGGCCAGGAATTTGACCCGATCCTTTTCATAAATTTGGAAAATACCGGGAGCATGAATTGGAACATCGGCGACAATTATCCCGAAGGTACATATGCCATAGGAATAAGCAGTTATGCATCCATTCCGGTCACGAATCCAATATCAGCAGAAAGCGCTACTTTCAAACTAACACGCGTTCATCATTTAAATTCCGATCTCTATCCGCTTTATTCAGGCATTTCCTGGAGCAACGAAGAACCGGCAACAACCACTCTCAGATTAAAAACAACTCAATTCACCATAAACGGATACAAGGTAACGTCTGCCACCGTTAACAATATTACTAATATCGCAGCAATTACCACGCCCTTTGATACTTATTACCGACAAAAGCTCTTAGCCGCAGGATGGAGACAAAATATTTACATGGAAGCTGGCGGACCCGGAAGCTCTATTGAAGGTTACAGCAAAGGAAACAATCTGATCACCATAGAATTTGATTCTGTTTTTACCATAAAAAATCCTGATGA
>JAJYZL010000010.1:0-9735 GCA_021799965.1 bacterium
TGTGAAATTCTGTATCTTCTTTTCTGGCTCCGCTTTTATCATTCCAAACTCTATTAGTGGCAACAGAAAAATTAGCGACTTGCATTCCCGTAGGCGTATTTTTTAAAACTGGATCTGCCGTAACTCTGCCCAAGATAAAGACTTTGTTTAAATTCATGTCTTGCCTTTATTTTAATATTTCCTCAAGTTTTTCCTCAAGAGCCTCATTGGTTAAAGCCTTGGAATTGGAAGATTCTGATTTAACAGTTCTTTTCTGTTCAGATCCCTCTTCAACTTTTTTACCTTCAACTACAATAGCATTTACAATTAAGAATCTTATAACTTCATTATTTAGTCTAAGAGAATCAGAAATCTCTTTAATATCGGCTGGATCAGCTTCAAAATTAACATATCCAAAATAAGCCGATACATGCTTTTTAATAGGATAGGCCAATTTTATCGGATTAATTGAAGACTGCTTGATTTCGGAGATCTTATATTTAGCTAAAAGATCAAGAACTGACTTTTCAGAGGCCGGATCCTTGAGCAAAAAAGACAACTCATATGCCTTCTTACCTTCCTGATTGTTGTTAGTTTTTTTAGACATTTGTGGTAAATCCTATTTTAACTAAAATAGGATTTATATAATTTAACAAATAAAACTCTTATTTGCAAGACGTGCTAATTAAAAAGCCCTTCTTTAAACGGAATCATCATTCTTTCCGTCATTATCTTCATCGGATTTTTTTATCTTCATTGATGGACCAACGGGAATAAGTCGGCCGATAATAACGTTTTCCTTAAGACCGCGGAGCGTATCACTCTTACCTTCGCAGGCGGCATTAATAAGTACACGGGCAGTTTCTTGGAAAGAAGCAGCTGAAAGGAAACTTTCCGTTGAAAGGGCAACCTTAGTAATACCCATTAATTTCTGCTTGGCTTTTGCCGGAGTTTTTCCGGACTTTTTCAGGTTGCGATTAACTTCCAAAAATCTGGATTTTTCAATAACATCGCCAGGGACAAATTCAGAATCTCCGGCATCTTTAATATAGACACGGGAGAACATTTGCCTGACCATAACTTCAATGTGTTTATTATTTATAGGTGCGCCTTCTCCGAAATAAATCTTTTGAACTTCGTTGATAATATATTTCTCAACCTCTTCTCCACCCTTCAAGTCGAATAGCTCCTTAAGATCCAGGTTACCCTCACAAAGACGATCTCCTTTTTTAACTAAGTCATTAACCTTAACAAACAAAGTGGATGTACGAGGAATCTGATATTCAGCAACGCCCTCTTTCTTTTTATCGGTGGATTTTATCTTTATGGTTTTTATCAAGCCTTCTTCTTCTATACTATCAATAACACCATCTTCGGCTGCAATGTAGGCGCGGCCTTTAGGCGGACGGCATTCAAATACTTCTTCAACTCTAGGCAAACCATGTGTAATATCTGCTCCAGCAACACCACCGGTGTGGAAAGTTCTCATTGTAAGCTGAGTACCAGGCTCACCAATTGATTGAGCGGCAATAATTCCAACGGCTAAACCAAGTTCGGCGGGCTTATTGTGGCCAAGATCATATCCATAGCACTTGGAACAAACACCATACAAGCTCTTACAGGTAATAGGCGAACCAATTTTTACAGATTCAACATCGGACTTAGCAATAAGTTCAGCTTTTTCTTTATCAATAATTTCTCCGGCTTTTACCAAAACTTTGCCGTCAACCTTAACATCTTCCAGGGCGGTTCGGGAGAAAAGCTGATTGCCATAACCAAAAACCTGGCCAACTTCTGCGCCATCAGTTCTTTTAATAACTATTCCTTCTTTAGTTTTGCAATCCTCCTCTCTGACGATTAAATCCTGAGATACATCAATTAAGCGGCGAGTCAGGTATCCAGCCGATGCCGTTTTAAGGGCTGTATCAGTAGATCCTTTTCTGGCACCGTGAGTAGAAATGAAATATTCCAAAACGCTAAGTCCTTCTTTTAGAGATGATTTTATAGGCAATTCTATTGGTTCGTTCTTAGGATTTTGCACCAAACCCTTCATACCCATCATCTGAACAGGCTGAGCCCATGTACCTCTCGCACCGGAATCAATAATAGAAAAGATGGAATTTTCCTCGGTCATAGCCGAAGGAATCAGCTTGGCGACTTTATCTTTTACATCAACCCAAATCTTGATAACCCTCACCTTTCTTTCGGCATCAGTTAATAATCCCTCTTCATATTGCTCTTTAATTTTCGCGACTTCTTCGTCAGCCTTTGCAATTATTTCAAATTTTTCTTTTGGAATTATCAGATCGCTCATTGCCCAAGTAATACCAGAACGCGAAGAATATTCGAAGCCAACTTTTTTGATGGCATCAATGCAATTAGCGGCTGTTTCGTTGGGATAATTTTTGATAAGTCTGAAAACTATTTTCGGCAATAGTTTTTTATTTACAGTTTCATTTATGTAGCCAAAATCTTCCGGTAAAACAGAATTCAAAATAACTCTTCCGACGGAAGTTACTAGTTTTCCAATTCTCACTTCGGCATTAATGGCAACAGCATCCATTTCATAGGCATACAAAGCCTCATCGTTCGAAGAAAAGATCTTTCCTGTGCCTTTAACATTTTTCAGGATCTTGGTCAGATAATAACAGCCCAAAACCATATCCTTGCTCGGAATAGTAACTGGATCACCGGTAGCTGGCTTCAAAAGATTGTGGCTGGAAAGCATCATTTCCGAAGCTTCTTTTTGAGCTTCTTCGGAAAGCGGCAAGTGAACAGCCATTTGGTCTCCATCGAAATCGGCATTGAAAGCGTCGCAAACTAAAGGCGGAATTCTAATAGCCAAATCCTCAATAAGCAACGGCTTAAAAGCCTGAGCGCCTAACCTATGCAACGTAGGTGCGCGGTTAAGTATAACTTTTCTGTCGGCAATAACTTCTTCAAGAATGGCCCAAACTTCTGGGGGGGCCTGCTCAATCAATCTGTTAGAATTTCTTATATTATGAGCCAATCCTCTTTCTAAAATTTTATTAATAACAAATGGTTTAAACAACTCCAATGCCATTCTCTTTGGAAGTCCGCATTCGGAAATTCTTAATTCTGGGCCAACCACAATAACGGAACGGCCGGAATAATCTACGCGTTTTCCCAATAAATTCTGCCTGAACCTGCCCTGCTTTCCTTTTAACATATCAGCCAAGGAACGAAGCGGTCTCTTTTGACTAGACATTTCCTGAGAACCAAAACGAGCAGCATTATCAATTAATGCATCTACTGATTCCTGAAGCATTCTCTTTTCATTGACTACTATAACGTCCGGAGCCTTAAGTTCTAAAAGTTTTTTAAGGCGATTATTTCTATTGATAACCCTTCTGTAAAGATCATTTAAATCAGAGGTGGCATATCTGCCTCCATCCAAAGCAACCATCGGGCGAAGATCCGGCGGAAGAACCGGCAAGACAGTCATGATCATCCATTCGGGCCTGATATCGCCTTTTATCATTGAACTGACGAATTTAAGACGTCTCAACAACCTTCTCTCGTCTAGCGGATTAGCTATTTCGCCCTTCCTTTCGATTTCTTTTTTGATCTCTTCGGAAATTTTTTCCAGATCCAAATCTTCCAATATCTTTCTAATAGCTTCAGCACCAGTACCGGCCTCAAATACATCGCCGAAACGGCGAGATAGCTTGTGATAATCAGCTTCGCCGATAACTGTACCGACATTCATACTATTAAGCATTGACTTGGTTTCAGAAAATCCGGCCTTAAGCTGATCTTCATCAACTCCTTCTTTTGAGGCTGTTTTTTTGCGAGATTTATATTCTTTCTCTAAATCTTCTAATGAACGCTTCTTATTTTCTTCGTTGACTGAAGTGATAATATAGGCGGCATAGTAAACAACTTTTTCAACTTTCGGAAGCGGCACATCCAATACTAAACTGATCTTAGAGGGAGCATTTTTCAAGAACCAAATATGAGCAACCGGGGTTGCTAATTTAATATGGCCCATTCTCTCTCTTCTGACTACTGAACGAGTAACTTCAACGCCGCACTTATCACAAACAATGCCTTTATATCTGATACGTCTGTATTTTCCACAATAACACTCCCAATCCTTTGTCGGACCGAAAATTCTCTCAGAAAAAAGACCGTCTTTTTCCGGACGCTGTGTCCTATAATTTATGGTTTCCGGCTTAATTACTTCGCCATAAGACCATTTCAGGATATCTTCCGGAGAAGCAATTTTTAATTTTATAGCTTTAAGATTTTCCATAATCTTCGTCTTTATCTCTAATGAGTTCGACGTTTAATCCAAGTGATTTTAATTCGCTTACCAAAACATTGAATGAGGCAGGAATGTTAGGACTTTTGATTTTCTCTCCCTTGATTATTGATTCATAAGCCGCGGCTCGGCCCAAAACATCGTCTGACTTTATAGTTAAAATTTCTTGTAAAATATTTGCGGCGCCATAACCCTCCAAAGCCCAAACTTCCATTTCACCGAACCTCTGTCCTCCGAACTGGGCCTTACCCCCAAGCGGCTGCTGAGTGATTAAAGAATAAGGACCAATGGAACGCATATGAATCTTATCTTCAACCAAGTGATGAAGCTTGAGCATATAAATAACTCCAACTGTAACTTCGCGGTCAAATGGTTTTCCTGTACGGCCGTCATACAATGTAACCTTTCCGCTCTCAGGAAGACCTGCTTTTTTAAGCTCCTCCTTAATTTGCGTCTCATTTGCTCCGGAAAGTGCCGGAGTAATAGCTCGATATCCAAGTGTTTTAGCGGCCCAACCCAAGTGAGTTTCCAGGACTTGTCCCAAATTCATACGAGAGACAATACCTAAAGGATTCAGAATAATATCAACCGGAGTACCATCGGCTAAATATGGCATATCTTCAACCGGCCTGACCTGGGAAATAACACCCTTATTTCCATGCCTACCCGCCAATTTATCTCCAGCCATAACTTTTCTGAGCTGGGCGATCTCAACTTGAATGCTCCTTATAATTCCCGGCTCTAATTTATCACCCTTATCTCTATCAAAAATTTTAATACCAACAACTCTTCCGGATTTACCGTGAGACATTGTGAGTGAAGTATCTTTAACATCACGGGCCTTTTCTCCGAAAATAGCACGGAGCAATCTTTCTTCTGATGTTAATTCGCTTTCACCTTTCGGGGAAATTTTACCAACCAAAATATCACCGGATTTTACTTCGGCGCCGATCCTGATAATACCCTCTTCATCTAAGTTCTTCAGTTTCTCTTCGGAAACATTAGGAATATCCGGCGTGGTGATCTCTGGACCAAGCTTTGTTTCACGGACATCGCAATAAAAATCTTCGATATGAATGGAAGTGAATCTATCCTGCTGAACAACACGTTCGGAAAGAATAATAGCATCTTCAAAATTCAATCCCTGCCAAGAAACGAAAGCTACGAGCAGGTTTTGACCTAAAGCCAAAACACCATTATCTATTGAAGGACCATCAACCAAAACCTCTCCCTTTTTAACCTTTTGACCACGAGTGACTAATGGTCTCTGAGAAATAGAGGTGAATTGGTTGGATTTTTTGAATTTATTTAAAGTATATTTTTTAAGGCCGGATTTTGTTTTTAAAACTATATTTCTGGCATCAACTTCAACTATCTCGCCGGCATCTTCGGCAACTATTAAATGACCAGAATCTCTGGCAACTTTTTCTTCCATACCCGTGCCTACATAGGGAGCTTCGGATTTAAGCGAAGTAACTCCTTGCCTTTGCATGTTCGAACCCATGAGAGCGCGGTTCGCATCATCGTGTTCCAAGAACGGGATCAATGAAGTGGCGACTGAAATGGACTGGTTAGGAGCAATATCGATCAGATCGACTTCGTCTCTTTCGCAAACTCCCGGCTCGCCGTTAATTCTAGCCTCAACGATCTTATTGGCTATTTTTCCTTTTTCATCAAAAATGACTCCGCCGTGAGCGATCTTAAATCTTTCTTCATCTAAAGCATTTAACCAGACTATTTCTTTGGTAATAACTCCTTTTTTAACAACGGCATAAGGGGTTTCCAAAAAACCTAAGGTATTTATTCGGGAATAATTCGCCAAGTGATTAACCAATCCGATGTTTGAACCTTCCGGAGTTTCAATCGGACAAATTCTGCCATAGTGAGATCTATGCACATCACGAACTTCAAAGCCGGCTCTTTCTTTAGTTAATCCACCGGGTCCCATCGCGGAAATTCTGCGTTTATGCTCAACTTCAGTGAGAGGATTAACCTGATCCATGAACTGTGAAAGCTGAGAAGAAGAGAAAAACTCTCTTACAACGGAAACCAATGGCCTGGCATTAACAAGCTGAACTGGGGCCAAGGTATCGATATCTAAAGTGGACATTCTATCCTGGACTATACGCTTTAGTCTGGCCAAACCTATTCTTAATTTTCCTTCCAAAAGCTCACCAACCGGACGGACTCTGCGATTGCCAAGATGATCTATATCATCCGGTTCCGCCGTTTGTTCATTATTAAGCTTAATGATCTGCTTTATTATATTTATAATGTCATCTAATTCCAAAATTTTGGAATTACTGGTCAAATTCAATCTCTGATTGATCTTAAATCTGCCCACTTGAGTGAGATCATAACGGTCAAATCGGAAAAACATAGCCTCTATGAGACTTTTAGCGTTTTCAGCGGTAGCAAGATCGCCTGGCCTTATCCTTTTATAAATTTCGATGAATGAATCTGCGGCGTTTTTAGCCGGATCTTTCTTTAAAGTCGCTGCAATGTATTTTATATCACCATCATCCACATCAGAGAACAATTCCTGGATCTCTTCATTGGTCTCAACTCCAAAGATCCTTAAAAGTTCCGTAGCCGGGGCTTTTCTTTTTCTATCGATCTTTACAGAAATAAAACCATCAGAATCAGTTTCAAATTCTAGCCAAGCACCACGATTAGGAATGACCTTAGCTCCAAAAAGCTTTCTACCCCTATAAACGTTACCGGTAAAATACACACCCGGGGATCTGACAAGTTGAGAAACAACAACTCTTTCAACTCCATTGATGATAAAAGTTCCACGATCGGTCATCATCGGAAAATCTCCAAAATAAACCTCCTGTTCTTTTTCGTACCTAGCTTTTTTATTAACTAATTTAAGATTAGCTCTTAATGTAGCTTCATAAGTAAGATCTTTAAACCTTGCATAATCCTCGTCATACTTCGGCTCGTCAAAATAAAAATCCTTGAAATGCAATTCCAAGTCTTTACCCGCATAATCTTTTATAGGAGAAATTTCTTTAAATAATTCTTTGAGACCTTCTTTTAAAAATTTCTTATAGGAATCAGTTTGAATCTCTATAAGATTCGGCTGATCAATAAGCGCACCCGGATGATTTGAAAAAATTTTAGTGGGTAGTTTAAGCATAAAAAAAATCCAAAGCGTCTCCGCTCGATTTTTAGATGTTTATAATATATAAGATATTATACTAATCACCTTTTTTCGTCAAGCCCCCAAAACCCGATCACCTTAAATTAACTTAATTATATCACAAAAAAATTTTCATCAAATCCCCAAGTATTTTGCCCGATTATCATTTTGCTCGTCTAAAGTTTTACTTGGAATTATCTTGTGCGTTTTCGGATCAGATATGTAATACAAATAATCTGAATTTTTTGGATTTAATGCCGCCTCTATAGATTTTATTCCAGGATTGCCGATAGAATTAGGCGGCAAACCGGCAAATAAATAAGTATTGAATGCTGAGACATACTTTATATCATTTTTGGAAATAACAGGATTGTCGCAATAAAATATAAATCCCTTACACATTGCATAGGTTATCGTGGCGTCAATTTGAAGCGGCATTCCTATTCTTAGGCGATTGTATATTATTCCGGCTACAACCGGACGGTCTTCGTCAAAATAAACTTCTTTTTCCACCAAAGAAGCAATTATCAGAATTTGTGTGGGCGACAATGTATTTTTTCCAGAAATTACAGCTTTTCCGCTTAATAATGGCCATGCCTTGGCATTAAAATTATCCAAAAATTTTTTAATTACAGTTTCTGGATCGGATTTTATAAAAAAATTATAAGTATCAGGAAAAAGATACCCCTCCAATTTTATCGGACCATTCAGCTCTTTTAGGAAGTCATAATCATTCTTTATTTTTTCCGAATCAAAATTAGCCAAACTACCCCGTGGCAATATACCAATATCGCTTAGTTTTTTATCTATATCCAAAAGAGTAAACCCCGGCGGAATTAAAACTCGTCTCTCTAAATTAGGGCCGGAAACTATAGCTTCCAATATATATGGGGCAGATAAAGAGCTGTCCAATGAATAATCCCCGGGCTTTAATTTATGCGCAGAACCAGACAGCAGCGAAAATATCTGAAAAGCGAAGCTTGATCGTATGATTCCGGCATGCTCCAGATCAGCAGATATTTGCCTGAAGCCCTCGCTTTCTTTTATTTCAATTTCCTTAATATCTGAAGTTTTGGACACCGGAGATAAAGCAGAAAAAAAATAGCCGACTAAAAATATAAATGCAAATATCGAAACAAAAAAAGCCAAATACGACAACCATTTTTTACGGCTCATTATTTGTAAATAATACTCTTTAATATTTTCCATAAAAACAACTATTTTTTACGTAATGATTTTAAAGTTGCTTATTTCTTAAAATAATTCCCTGAATTATACCTATGGTTAAAACCCCGGTCAACAAATTTGATCCGCCATAGCTCAAAAACGGAAAAGAAACTCCAACAACGGGAAGAATTCCTAAATTTGATCCGGTGTTAAGAATGAATTGCGCCAAAAACATTATCACGGAACCCAGACAAAAAAACCGCGAAAAATTATTATCGCTTACAAGACCCGCCATAACTATCCTGAACAACATCAGCATAAAAGCGGCTATCAAAAAAAATGCGCCCAATATTCCCCACTCTTCAATAAAGGCCGCAAATATAAAATCGGTTTGCGCCTCAGGAAGAAATCCCAATTTCACCTGAGTGCCTCCGCCGAAACCCTTACCAAGAAAGCCGGCGGAACCAATAGCAATTTTCGCCTGAATAACATTGTAATTTATTCCCAATGGATCATGTTCGGGATAAAAAAGCCCGATTATTCTTTCTTTTTGATAGTCTTTTAAAAAGCTCGTCCACATCAATGAAATCGCTATTGAAAAAATCAATAAAGCTATGATCAAATGCTTCCATTTTATACCGCTAATCAACAAATAACCAAACCAAATGGCAAAAAATATCAAAACAGTTCCCAAATCCGGCTGCAATAATACTAAAATTGCAGGAATCGCAAAATAAATAAACGACTTCAACAAATTCTTAATGTGGCCGATACCGACGTGAGATTTGGCCCAAAAAAAAGAAAATAAAATTATTAAAGAAAGTTTGGCGATTTCTGATGTTTGAAACTTAAAATCAAAAAGGGAGCCGCCCAAAGGAATCCACGCCCTAGCCCCCCTGACGGAAGGAGCTACAAAATAAGTCAGGATCAGGAGTAATAAAGCAAAAACATAAAAACCAAAAATAGTTTTAGGATATCCCTCAAACGGCCTTAGATCGACTTGGGAAATAAATACAATTAAAACAAAACCCAATAAAACCCATATTAATTGCTTATAAAACAAACTCACATTTGCGCTGAGCAGGGAGATTAATCCAGCGCCGGTAATAAAGAAAATTGAAAAATTAAGAACCCAGTCAAGATTTTTTAATCTTAA
>JAJYZL010000010.1:9745-12295 GCA_021799965.1 bacterium
ATGTATTCATAAAATCTATCTAGATAATCCTAATAAATGGGATATATATAGGTTAACGGATTAGAAAAATCAACACTATTTTCAAGATCGCTGCTTGTTTGTATGAAAACTTTGTAAGTTTGCTGCCCCGCTTCAAAAGACTGCAACTGATCAACTTCGGTTTTACTGACACCTAAAACATTTCCATCTTTATCAGTCAGAAATCCGTTGATTACAACTTTGGGAATAGTAAAATTATAAGAATTTCTTATTATTCCGCTTATTACAAAAAAGTCACCCTCTTTAGATACTACGGCGTTCACATTTTCAAGTTTTATGGAGCGAAAAGCAGACGATGGTTGCCAGTTTACGTTAGAAAAAGATATTTTTACGCTCTCGGCCTGGCCCAAAATTTTTATCCCAGCCTCAACTATTTTCTTTGTCTCATTTGGATACACGAAAGAATCTCCGGTTACCGATTTTAAAAGTTTTCCAGCAAAGCCATAAATATCCAGCTGATACCTAAAGTTTTCCAAGCCAAAATTTGGATTGGAGTTTATCAGATCAAAATAAACTGAAACCACATCGTTTAATTGGATTATTTTAGCGTTAGAATAAGTAAGGTTTTTTAAATATTTCTGCTCACAAGAAATTCCGCAAACCGGGCCGCAATCAATTCCTTCTTCCCCCTGATTTTGAATGCCATCAGAGCAAGTAGGCGCGGCAAATAAAGAACCGCGATTAATTATCACTACGATAATAGCAATAATCAAAAATAGAGTTCCGCCATATAAAAATTGCTTCAAAAATCTCATACTTATATATTATAAACAAAAATAGCTCCATAACATAGGGCTATTTTTGTTTAGGCATTATTACTGCGATACAGAATACAAGTTATTCAAAGCGCCCCTCGTAAGGGGGCCAACATAACCAGTTCCGGGGTTAGATGAAAATTTACTTTTCTTTTGACAAGTAATCACACTCTGCCTGGTTAAATTCAAAAAGTTTCCCGTAATAGGACCGTTATAAAATCCTTCCAAGCTAAGAATTTCTTGCAGGGCCCTAACATCAGCATTATTTTTCATTCCATAATACAAATCATCGTTCCAAACATAAGAAAAAGACTCGATTTCTTTTTTATTTAATAATTTAACGGTCTGCGGTCCGACATAGCCACTGGCAACGGAAATATCCGCCGTATTATTTTTTTGCAGATCAATTACCGCCTGCTGCGTGTCATGCAAAAAATTGCCCGTTATCGGACCGGAATAAAATCCTTCGTAATTCAACATCTCCTGAAGCTTGGCAACCTCAGAATTATTTCTCATACCAAAGTATAAATTATTAGAAAATTTATACGGAAGAAGCGCTGAATCATATCCATTTACCTTAAAATTATCATCTAAAAATTTAACTACCCCCAAGTAGGTTTTATATGCATATTCAGGAAATATGACGCTTCTTATATTTTTATTAATTATCTGAGACTCATAAATATAGCCGTATTCTACAAGGATCGCGGCTGCGTTTAGGGTTGAATTAGCGCCGATAGCAATAAGATCTTGATCATCAACCACGCTTGTATGCTCGGGTTGATAGTCGCTGGACGATTGCACCTTGCTTAATTCAACAGACACGCTTTTTGCAACAGACTGGCTTATTTCCGAATTAACAAGCTGACTCTCTGGAGCGTAAATACTAAAACCGGAATACACCCCCACCTGATCAGCCGATCTGCCAGGATAGTCATCAAAATGAATATTTATAACTATATCTATATTATTTTCATCGGCCCACTTGTTTGTACCGTAAAGCCGCAGAGCATAGTCATTAGCCACAACCGGATGATCTATTCCGTCTGTCTGAACTTTAAACGTACCATTCGCAATCGCACTGTCGGTGATTTGCTTATATTTTTCTATAAACAATCTCGTGCTGGTAGCTTGATCTTTAAAATAATTTTCAAATATTGGCAGATAGCCATTTTTATCTCTAGTTATAAAAACTGAGAAATGTCCATCGTTTTCAAGAAGATTATATAAATCATCGGCTAATTGTAAATTAAGATCTCTTTCATAAATTCCCTTAAAATATGTGCCCGTTTGCGACTCCCCGTCATGACCGGGAACTATTAATATTTTTATATTATTATTCTGATATTTAGCTTTCAATTCGGCATCCGTTAAAACACTTTGAGCAGAACATAAATTAAAGAAAGATGATAGTACCAGGACAAAGCCGAATACGACGCCATATAAAGATATTTTTATAAACCTTTCCATATTTTTATATTATAAATCAGCATTCATTATTCTGGTATCAGTTATTATGCGCATATAAAAATATTTTTGAAACAAAAAAGCCCCGCAAATTCTTCTCATAGCCGGCGTAACCTACTTTCTCACCCAACAATTTAGGGAAATATCATCGGTTTTAAACGTTTTCACTTCTCTGTTCGGAATGGGAAGAGGTGGGTCACGTTTAAATAAAACACCAGCTAAGAGAAAAACTCGGGGGCTTTTTGCAAACCTGCAAAAAAACAAGTTTGAGATAAATTCTAACTTAAGA
>JAJYZL010000011.1 GCA_021799965.1 bacterium
CAATTTGTTTTGATTATTCTGCAAAAGGATATTATTTTTGCTCAAATCAAGACCCTCTTGACATTATATTAGTATTTGCTAATATAATGATATGAATGAATTACCGAAAGCTTTTTCTAATATTGCCAGAATAAAGATACTGTCTTGTCTTAGTGGAAAGAAAAAGAATGTTACCGATTTGATAAACAATTGCGGTCTTTCTCAATCTGCTGTTTCACAACATCTTAAAAAATTAAAGGATCTTGGAATGATCGATTGCAGCGTGAATGGCAAGGAAAGGGTGTATCGGCTTAAGAACGGCGAGGCGGGAAATATAGCAAAAAAGATTATTAATTTAATAAAAAATAATAAATAAAAAATATGAAAATATCTAATTTTAAAAAAACATCAAGACCGTATGAAGAGGTAATCAAAAGTGTTAACAATGCTTTTGCTGATAAGGGCTGGGAAGTTAAGGGTGAGAGTGAAATACGCAATGGAAAAATATTTTATGTTTTTAACAAAGCTATGATGGAGGATATAATTGGCTTTAACAAGGATTTCGTTGGATTTTTTCCCTCAATATTATTAGTTACCAAGGAGGGCGATAAAACCTTGATTGGCGGTATCGATGGCGCTTTTGCCGCTAACCTGATAACGAATAATTCAGCTACGCGTCTTAAGTCAATTGAAAAAATGGCTAAAGACATAAAAGAAATTGTTAATTCCATTGCTCAGGCAGAGGATTCCAAGCCGAAAAAGACCAGGATCTTTTCTACGGTACATTGTCCGTATTGCAAGATGGAAAAAGATTGGTTTGATAAGAATAAATTGGAACACGAGGTTATTTATGTTGATTCTGATCAGGCAATGGCCGATTATATAGTTAAAAAAACCGGGCAAATGGGCGTTCCTGTTACGGAAATTGAATTTGAAGATGGCGAAATGGAATACATTATTGGATTTGATAAGAACCAATTGTCTGATATCTTTAAAGTAAACAAATAATTTCTGATTGCTATAAGCCATACAAAATAGTCCGTTTTTCACGGACTATTTTAATTTATTTGGAATATCTCATTATTTGACTAGAAATATTGCTATAATTTAAATAGATGAAATCTGGAAATAATTTATATCGCATAACGTTTTTTGTGTTTTTGGCCTTATCGCCATTGTTTGTTTCGGCTCAAACGCTTACGAGCGATGAGCGCGCTCAGCTTGAAGCGCAGCTTGCTCAGGTGCAGGCGCAGGAAGCTCAGGCTCAGAGCGATCTTACTGCGGCCCGATCTAAATCATCTTCGCTACAAAATGACATAAATGTGCTTACCGCAAAAATAAAAGCCGAACAGCTTGATATTCAGGCAAAGAACCTTTTAATAAAAACGCTGGGAGACAATATAAGCAGTACGCAGATTCAAATAAATAATCTTGATAGCCAGATTACAATGACTAAGGATGATATATCGGGTATTTTAAGACAGATACAACAATCAGACAGCACGAATACTTTTGAAATCCTGCTTTCCGACAAAACTCTGTCTCAATTTTTTGATGATGTTATTAAATTAGAATCTTTGCAGCAAAGTATCAGTGCTCTTACTACGCAACTTTCTGCCGATGAAGCTTCAAGCATCGCGGCTAAAAATAATTTAGTTACTAGACAGAATTCAACCATTGATGCTCGCTATAATGTACAACAAACTCAAAAAGCGGTTCAGGCAAATCAGGCCCAACAAAAACAGCTTCTTTCAATAAGTAAAAACAATGAAAAAGCATATTCAGCACTTGTTGCCGCCAAGAAAAAAGAAGCAGATGCGATCAATGCAAAACTCTTTGCTCTAGCCGGAGGTTCAAATCCGATTAAATTTGGCCAGGCATATCAATATGCTTTAGCGGCTCAAAGTAAAACTGGAATTGATCCGGCATTTCTTTTGGCAATTATGACACAAGAGTCAAATTTAGGTACAAATCAAGGAACTTGTTATCTCACCAATACTCTTACCGGGGCTGGTGTTAGTGTAAAATCCGGCAGAGTATTCAGCAACGTAATGAGTCCTACTCGTGATGTGCCGCCATTTTTGAACATTGCCAAATACCTGAATGTTGATCCGCTCAAAACCGTGGTTTCTTGCCCGCAATCGGTTGGATGGGGCGGCGCAATGGGACCAGCGCAATTCATACCATCTACGTGGATGTTGTTTACAGACAGGGTTGCTTCTGCTCTTGGCTTTACCGGTTTGGCTAATCCATGGAATCCGCAACATGCGTTTATGGCTTCGGCTTTGTATCTTTCTGATCTTGGAGCGGCAAATGGAGGATACACAGCAGAAAGCAATGCCGCGTGTAAATATTATTCAGGAAGTTCGTGTAGCAAATCAGCTCTAATAAAAAGCTATGGCACGAGTGTTATGGCTCTGGCTTCTACTATTCAGACAACTGAAATAGATAAGCTTTAGAAGATTAAAAATTAGGAACGACGAAGACGTTATTTGCATGTTAAAATATAAGTATTAAATGAAGTTCAAATTTTTTATGAAAAATTGGAAAAAATATTTATTTATATTTTTAGGTACGGCGGTGTATTGTTTGGCTGGATTTTATGCGTCTAATTATTTTCAAAAAAATAATGAAGTTTCTATCCGTAACGAAATTTTGAATATTAGCAGAGTGACTGCCGCAGCTGTTAATACAGAAAATTTGAAAAAACTTACAGTGACTCCGGCGGATAATAATATTCCAGAATATCAGCGGCTACGAGTTCAGCTTTCAAATTTATATCAAGCGTTAAAAGAAAAAGGCATATCCGGTATTTATACGATGTCTTTGAAAGGAGAGAATATTGTTTTTTCTGTTGATTCTTGGGCTACCAGCGATCAGTTGCATAGCGAACCTGGTGATTTATACAAAAAACCTCCAAGCGAATTATATAAAGTTTTTTCTGCGGGAACGTCTGAGATAGTTGGTCCCTATACCGATGAATTTGGAACTTGGCTATCAGCGTTTTCGCCAATTAAGGATACGAATGGCAATATTATTCAGGTTGTTGGAACAGATATTATTGGATCTTACTACCTAGGAAGAATTCAGACTTATAAAACCTACTCATATTTAATTGTCCTGGCTGTTTATTTACTGATAGCGTTGCTTTATTTGTATATTCTCAGCGTAATGAAGGGATTTAAAAAATCAAAAGAATCAATAAAACTATTTAATGATTTAACAAATAGTGTTCCGTTGTGTATACAAATTTTTGATTCACGCGGCAAATTAATTTCTATTAATAAATATGCCAAAAAAGCACATTTTTTGACGAGTCTTACAGACGCAGAAATAAAAAAATGGGATTTTATGAGTTGTATTAAAGAAGAATACAGATCAAAAGTTCAGGAGGCCTTAAATTTAGCTATGATTGGAAAAGGTACGCAAGATATGCTTATAGGGCATATCCCGGGCACATCAACTTCTACTTGGTGTCTAAGTGATTTTGTTCCGATTGAAAACGATGGAAAGATAGAATTTATTTATTACTTAGGTAAAAATATAGACAGAGAAAAATTTATACAAGAAAATCTGGAAAATCAAAAAAGAGAGCTAGAAAAAATCAATAACATTATGATTGACAGAGAGGTTAAAATGATCGAATTAAAGGAAAGAATCAAAGAACTGGAGGGAAAGAAATAGGGCGTAATTTTTTAGATCAAGTATGGTGATTTTGGTTTATAAATCATAGTTATAAGCCAGCAGGTCTTCACTTATCGTTTTTATTGGTCTGATAACTATAATTCTTTTTTTCCATCCGCCAAGAAAATTAGCAATGTAAATTTGTTCTTTTCCTTTGTTTGAGGCCGGATCATTGTAATAAACAACGCCATTATCAATTCCATCAATTACAACGAGATGGGGTATTGTGCTTTTTGGATCGAATTTATAGTGTGCAGATACTATAATTGGTCCGTCTTTTAAGTAATTTTTTAATGTGCCAATTACATCTTCTGTATTTAATTTTGATAGGTCATAATAATTTCCATCAAAACCATATTTTTGGCTTAGTGTAATTAAGCCCTTGTAGGTCCATCCAGCATTTTGATCGTATGCTCCCAAGGCAACGCCCTGATTGAGCAGTGTATTTACGGATGCGGACTCGGGTTTATAAAAATTGATTATCATTGCCAGGCTGGTTATTCCGCAACCAACTTTTTGCCATTTTGGGGATTGAATATCCTTAAATTGAGAATAAAACGGAACATCGGCTACTGATGCCGAAGCGGTATACATTTCTATATTTGGCAGGGGAGCTTGAATTTGAGAATGCAATACTACTTGTTGGGCATCAACGGGGATAAATATGAACGGTATCATTCCGATGTTATACCAGCTATAAACAATTATTGCAAGAAGGTTGTCTAGTTGGCCTGTATAATTACGGGCGTGCCGAGTTCGGCCCAGTCATAAAGTTTTTTCGCCTGATCCGACGGTAAATTTACGCAGCCGTGCGACCACGGCTCTCCAAAATGATTGTGCCAATATGCACCATGAATAACAGCCCCATCTTGAGTGAAATAAAGATCCCATGGTACTCCGGGTAGATCATAATATTGATCGCTAACATTCGGTACCGGTCCCTGCATATAACTGTCCGGCATCTTTTTGATTACCCAAAATGTTCCAATTGGTGTAGGAGTAGATTCAAGTCCGGTGGAGATGGACTGTTGCATAAATAATGTGTCGCCATCGTATGCATACAGCATTTCTTTGGCGAGACTTACAACAATGCGCTTCGTGCTTAATCTATTTATTCCCGCAGTTGTTTCACTTTTACCCGGATCAAGAAATAGGCGTACATAATCGGCGGAGACATACCAATCACCGGAAATACGGTCTGGATAATGAATCTTTTCATCGAATCCTATCTTGTACCAGGCCTGTCCATTTTCTATGGCTGCGCCAGCAATTTTTAATACTATGCCTTTGCGCAATCTAAGCACCACCGGGTATTCCGTGCCTGGTCCGGAGCGCAAATTTACACACGGTCCTCCATCGAAATATGGTCCGCATCCGTTCGTAACTTCTATGTAATATTGATAGGGATGAGTCGGAGGAGAAAGAATTGGTTCGGTTTTCGGGGTCGTTGAGGCCGTGCCCGATAATCCGTTATTTTGGATCAATTCGTAGGTTGACGGTGATATACGCATGGCGTAACTGAACCCGATGCTGATCAGTATAGTAAATAGCAATAACAGAATAAGAAATTCAAGCCGCGAATGTTTATCCATGTAATCATTATAGTTAAAAGCAATGATGGTTTCCAATTATTTAATATATAATGTAAGCATGTTTAAACGGCCGGCAAACAATAGGAATTGGGAAAAAGATCAGGCTGTTTTGGCTCACGCAATGATTTCGGGTAGTAAAATCTCTTTATTCAATATTCGTAATTTTAAATATCATTCTGAATTTAATTATGAGGCTGGTTACTATGACCAAATTTTTGAAGTGGGTAAATTAGTGGATGTTTATTTGGGCATGGTCGCTTTTTCCAAGAATCCTTTGTTGGCTCATATTCTGACTACATTTGAATTTAACAATGGACAATCCGTGGTTTTTTCTATTGAGGTCCGCAAGCGACGGGGCCAGGAGTTTATCGCTTGGCGAACAGCGTTGAATAATTATGAACTTATGTATGTTGTCGCGGCAAAGTCAGACGTGATCGATCTGCGCAATAAACATCGCAAGAATGAAACTGTCAAAGAGTACCGGTTAAACCTAAATAATGGTCAGAAACGCCGTCTTTTCTTGGATTTTTGCATTAGGCTGAATCAGCTCAAAGATCGTCCAGAATTTTTTAATCTTTTTTATAATAGTTGCAGCAGTAACGCAATTAATCATTTAAATAAAGTATTGGATCGCAAAGTGCCGTGGATTTATAAGTATTTAGCTCCGGGCTACTTGGATCGGGTACTGATAAAGCGAAAATTAATAAGCCAATATTTCTAGCTGGCCTATTTATGTCCGCTTTACGCTTTGTTAAATATTTATTATTATTTAAATAATAAGTAATATATAAAAATATATGAAAACTTTTATTTATATAGCTTTGTCGGTAATTATTTCTATGAGTAGCTCTTTTGCTGTAGCTGCTAAGGCGGCTGGAACAAATAGTTTGAGCTCTGGAGCCGTGACCGGTTCTATTCAGAATGCCGGTGGGCTGCTTTCAGACAATGAAGGATCGTCTAATGGCGCTTCTTTATCTCAAGTTGGAGGATCTGAGGATGGATATTCAGGAGATCAAAATAATAGCTATTATAATAATGCTGCGAATAATAATTCTGAAAGTATGGGGGGAGAAAATAACAGCAACGAAGGTACATCTACAGAACAAATCAAGGGATCTGAGAGCGGTGACCTGGGGGAGAGCTTGGGTACTACAACCAGGGAACGAACCAGGGAGGCAGAAAATAATCAGGAAAGAATTGGTACTACAACTATGCAAAGAGAGTCGGAAAATCTTAATGCCGGAGAAAGTGCTACTGGAACTGAAGCCACTTCTTCAGAAGATCGTGGCCAAGAATCGGGAAATAACGGCGAAGGTGAACAGCATCGCAGCGAAGTAGCCAACGTCGTGCAAGCATTAAATAAAATAGCCGGGAAAGATAGCGGTATTGGAAGCGAGGTGTCCGCAATAGCCCAACAAGAAGCCAGTACGAGTCAATCGGTGGCTGATCGAATAAGCACCATCGAAAACAGAAACGGACTCATGACTTTCCTAATTGGCTCTGACTATAAAAATCTTGGCGCCTTAAGAAGCGAATTGGTTACAACTAGTAATAGCATTGATAGGTTGACTAGCGCACTGGATAAAACCAGTTCAACAACCAAGGCAGATTTACAATCCCAGATTAATAGTCTTAAAGATATTCAAGCTAAGACGGAATCATTTATAAATCAGCAAGAAAATAAATTCAGTCTTTTTGGCTGGCTAGTTAAGATGTTTAATCAGTAAAAATTATTACAGATTGGTTCAATTTTCATGTGTTAACAAAAACCTCCCGATCGGGAGGTTTTTTGGAGTTAATTGGATTTTGCCGGATTACTTTTTATGTGGTTATGAAAAAAATGAATAATTTTTGGGGTGATTGCAGCGCACAGCATTGCAATTACAACACTTCCGATAATATCTATCGGATGATGCACCCCTACACCAATTCGTGATATTCCTACCAGTGTTGCAATAGTCCATAAAACAAAACTTATACGGCGATTAAAATACCACCACGTGGCCGCAATTGCCGAAACAAAAAGCATGTGATCGGAAGGAAATCCGTTATCGGGTGCATGGGGAATAAGAGGAATAAAATTACCTTGTACAAATGGCCTGGGATCGTAATAAAAATAACCGACAAATTTGGCGACTAAATAGGCAAGCGGTAATGCGATAATGGCAAAGATCAACATTTTCTTTTGAGTTTCTTTTGATTGCCAGAGAAAATGCACCATTGCAATTAATGGAACTAGCAGATAAAGATATTTTGCTCCGAAAATAAAAAATGAATTCATAGTTTTTATTTAATTGATATAATCATATCAGATAACAATTATTAATTGTAATGGTTTGCATTTATGGAAAATACTGGCAAAACTGATCAGGAATTGGTAGCTCTTGCGCTTAAAGATAGGCATGCTTTTACTGCCGTTGTTGAGCGATATCAGCCGGCATTGAAACGCTATATTGCCCATCTTGGCTGCCGAGATAAGAGTGATCAGGACGATATATTGCAGGAAGCCTTTTTAAAAATATATATCAATCTTAATGATTATGATCCTAATTTGAAATTTTCTTCTTGGATATATCGTATAACGCATAACGAAGCCATAAGTTTTTTCCGCAAGAAAAATACTTCTCCGAAGCCGGTAGTAACAGAAGAAGAGTTGGTTATTTTCCAGAATTTGGCTGATAGTTCTAATATCGTTGAAACATACAATAAGAAATCCGAAGCGGAAATTGTGCGCCAAGCTTTGGCGGAACTGGAGGAGAAATACCGTGACGTACTTATGCTGAAATTTATAGAAGAAAAAAGTTATGACGAAATTTCAGATATTTTAAAGATACCTATTGGCACTGTCGGTACTTTTATCAATAGGGGCAAGAAGCAATTACAGAATATTTTACATAACAAAATTTATGAAACAAAATAATAATGATTCATTACCGCAGCATATTGTTCGTGAAATAGAACAGCGCAATTTAAGTCCGCGTCCGAAGTTTTATTTTCTTTTGAAGCGTTCAGTTTTTTGGTTTCTTGCTGTTTTGGCTTCATTGGTAGGCGGCATAGCTTTAGCGATTATTATCTTTGTCTTTTTTGATCACGATCCTGAGGCGGCTAAGTATCTTCATCAAAATCTCATTGAAGATATTATGCTTTCCATACCATATCTCTGGATTTTAATTTTTGCTGCATTTATAGGTGTCGCAAAATACGGCGTACGTCATACAAAAGCCGGATATAAATACTCTACTGTCAAAATAATCAGTGCAGTTCTTTTTATAAATATATTGCTTGGATTGACATTTGATGCCTTTGACATGGGATCAAGGATTGATGATTTCTTGTCTGATGCGGTTCCATACTATAGTTCGCTTGTTTATACATCGAAAGACGCCTGGACGAATACAGATAAGGGTCTTTTGGGTGGCTATGTGGTGTCAGCAACCAGTTCGACAGAATTTTCTTTGCGTGATTTTAAAAACAAAATATGGCAGGTTGTCGTTGACCCAAATGAAATGGATGAAATCGGTAAGAATAATATTGTAAGCGGCAATATGATAAAAATTGTAGGTGTCAGAGAGGGGGTTGCGACTTTTCAAGCGAAACAAATTTTTTCTTGGGATAACTAGAGAGATTGGATTTGAAAGAAAATGTTTGGATGTTTCGTAGTACATCTAAACGTATGAATAAAAAGGTTATTTTCATCTTAATTTTGACGTTAGTTGCTCTAGTGGTTTTATATCTGTATTCTTTTGGTCCTTGGGCGGGAGTTAGGGCGTCCGGAAATTTTAATCCGGCCTCTTTACGTCTTTCCGACGCAAATAGTTTGAGTGCGGTTAATAAAAGTGAGACCTTTGGCACTTATCAAAATAAGGATGTCAAAGAAAATTATTATGTTATTCAATTGCCACGGGATTGGCGGGTATCTACGGGCAAGGATCCGGGAAGTTATGCTATTGCCGCCGCTAACGCTAATGTTCAGCTTGGACTTATGGATGTACCCGATAATTCGACTTTAGAGCTTTATGTTCTAAGTCAGGATGAACCAAGGCTTAGACAGTCGCTTGCCGGATACAGCCGCATTGAATACACAAAAGAATCTATAAATGGCAACGAAGCGTATCGGCTGATCTACGTTTCTAGGGTGGGCGGCGACACCTACCAGACAATTCGCGAGTATATTGCCGGACAAGATCATGCCGCCTTGATGGTCTTAACCTCCAAACAGTCTTATTTCCCAAATATGCAGCCGACTTTTAATTCAATAATAAATAGTTTTAATTGGCAAAATAAATGATAAAACAAATTTTTATTTTTATATCTTTGGCGATTATCGGCCTCGGTTTTTACCTGGCATTATTCTATGATGTACCGGACGCGCAAATGATGATCAACTTTTTTACCAGTTGGTTTTTAATAATTATCGGTATTTCTAGTTTGCTTATAAATTTGTTCTGGGGAAAATAAAGAAAATAAATAATATGAAAGAAATTATTTCTATAAAAAACCTAAATAAATCATACGGAGTTGATTCGGTGAAGGCCGTCAATAATTTAAATCTTTCTATAAACGAGGGTGAGTTTTTCGGTTTTTTGGGTCCTAATGGCGCCGGAAAAACAACGACTATCCGCATGATTACCGGAATCATAGAGTCTGATGATGGAAGCGTAGAAATATCTGGACTGAAACATAGCGAAAAATCAGAGATTCATAAATTTATTGGGGTTGTTCCGGAAAGCCGCGGCTTTTATGATTGGATGACTGGAGAAGAGTATCTGTCTTTTTTCGCAAATTTATATTGGATTAGCGGAAATATTGAGGAAAGAGTTTTGGGGCTGCTTAAAGAAACCGATTTGTTTAAAAATAAAAACAAAAGAATAGGGGCGTACTCCAGGGGCATGAAACAGCGGCTTGGCTTAGCTCGCGCGCTTATAAACAATCCCAAACTTCTTATTTTGGATGAGCCGACTTTAGGCCTGGATCCTCAAGGCCAAGAAAATATTAAAAATTTATTAAAGGATCTTAATTCGAAGGGCGTCACCATTTTCTATTCCTCGCATATTTTATCGGAAGTGGAAGATCTGTGTACGAAGGTTGCAATTATCAATCAGGGTGAATTAGTGGCTCAGGGCACAGTCCGGGAATTAAAAGACCATACGAAAGCAAAGAGCTTAACTGATGTATTTTTGAAATTAACATCTTCAAATAACAATGATTAAAAAAATTTGGCTTAAAGAAATAAGATCGGAACTTTATACGTGGAAGAGCACAGTTTGGCTTTTAATCGCTTCGCTTTTATTTAGCTTTACTAGCTATCTTTTACTTACCAATAAGGAATTGTCTTTACTGGATCAGACGGAATTACTTTGGATATTA